>CAZHSL010000048.1:0-12106 GCA_964535185.1 uncultured Corynebacterium sp. | reverse complement strand
TCGCGGAGAAGGTCAGCCGACGGGCCGGGCTTCGCCCGCTCGGGTCGAGCTCCCAGAGCGAGGGGACGAGCCTCGCGCCGGGCTCGTCGGCCTCCTGGATCGCGGCGACCACCCGTCCGTCGTCGCTCGCGGTCACGGAGGCCAGGCGCGGGAGGCGCAGGAAGGCGTCGATGTCGGAGAAATCCGAGAATCCCGGAGTATCCGAGGAATCAGCGAACGGATCAGCGGCGGGGGAGGTCATCCACGTCACGCTACCGGAGGGGCGGGTGGTGCCGAGGCCAGGTCAGGGGAGGATCACGACCTTGCCGCGGGCGTGGCCGGTCTCCACCGCGGCCATCGCCTCGGCCGCCCGGTCCAGCGGGAAGGTCGCCACCACGTGCGGGTCCACGAGACCGTACTGGACGACGCCGGTGATCTTGCCCAGCACGCCCTCGGACCGCTCCCGGCCGGCGCCGCCGAGCTCGAGGGCCGTGGCCGCATCTGCGGCGGAGACGATCAGGGAAGGGTTCTTGGCCGAGGGCGCCAGTGCGCGCAGCGCGTCCCCGCCGACGAGATCGGCCAGCAGGTCGACGCCGTCCGGAGCGATCTCGCGCACCCGGTCCGCGACGCCCTCGCCGGAGGGCACGAAGGTCGCGCCCGTGGCCTCGACCAGGTCGCGCTTGGACTCCGAGGCGACACCGATCGCCCGGAACTCGTGGACCTTCGCGATCTGCAGGGCCATGAGCCCCACGCCCCCGCCCGCGCCGAGGACCAGCAGGGTCTGCCCCGCTTCGAGCTCGACCTGGTGGGTGAGGTCATAGGCGGTGGTGCCGGCGACGGGGAGCGTGGCGGCATCGGCGAAGGAGATCTCCTCCGGCTTGGCCACCGACTGCGAGGCGTCCAGCACCGTGTGCTCGGCGAAGGCTCCGAGCCCGCGGGCGGGTGCGCCGAGGACCTCGTCCCCGACGGCGAAGCCCTCGACGCCCTCGCCCACGGCGGTGACGACGCCGGAGGCCTCGAGCCCCATCGCGGCGGGCAGCCGGCCGCGGGTGCCGAAGGCTCCTTCGCGGCGCTTCCAGTCGGCGGGGTTCACGCCGGCGGCGCGCACCTCGATGGCGATCTCGCCGGGCCCGGGGCTCGGGTCGTCACGCTCGCTCAGCTGCTGGCCCTCGGGGCCGCCGTAGTCCTTGTAGACGAATACCTGGGACATCTGAGTTCTCCTGTGGTCGTTGTGGTCGTGCGGGCGGCGGTCGCGCGGTGAGTCCGGTCGCGCGACCGCCGTGGAGGAAGGGGCGTACAGCCTCAGGCCTGGGGCGGCCGGTCGTCTCCTGCGGCCTCCGCCGCGTCCGCCTCCTCCTTGGTGGCGAAGTCGCCGTCCACCGCGTGCTCCGGCGGGCTGTAGATCGTGTACAGCACGAGGGGCTCGTCCCCAGTGTTGCGGAAGTTGTGCCGGGCGCCGGCGGGCACCGCGCACTGATCGCCGGCGCCGACCGGGTGGGTGTGTCCGTCGAGGTCGGCCTCACCGGTGCCGGAGACGAAGGTCAGGATCTGGTCCGTGGTCTCGTGGACCTCGTCCCCGATCTCTCCGCCTGCAGGCACGGTCATGATGACGATCTGGGAGTGCTTCCCGGTCCACAGGACCTTCCGGAAGTCCGGGTTCGCCGCCGCGATATCGGCGATGGTGAAGTGCTCGACGTTGCCCTCCAGGGCGAAATGCTGTGCAGACATGGTGCGCTTCCTTTCTGTATGACGAGTTCCTTCTCGGGTGATGATCGGTGCCCCACGGCCCTGCGATGCGACCGGTCAGGGCCGCATCGCAGGATCGGTCGGGGTCAGACGCTCTGGGTCGCACCGACGCTCTGCGGAGCGCGGGACCCGGACGGGGCACCGGGGCGGGTGCCGCGCTGATCCCTGCGGCGCCGCAGCAGCCGCATCGCGTTGACGATCACCAGCAGCACGGAGCCCTCGTGGACCAGCATGCCGATCGCCATGGTGACCCCGCCGGCGAACACGCCGACCAGCAGCGCCACCACCGTGATCAGGGCGATCGCGATGTTCTGTCGCATCACCGAGACGGTGCTGCGGGCCAGGCCGATCGCCTGCGGCAGCTTCAGCAGGTCATCCTTCATCAGGGCGATGTCGGCGGTCTCGATGGCGACTCCGGTGCCGGCGGCACCCATCGCCACGCCGATGTCGGCGGCGGCCAGGGCCGGGGCGTCGTTGACGCCGTCGCCGACCATCGCGACGGTGAAGCCTTCGCTCTGGAGCTGCTGGACGACGGTGAGCTTGTCCTCGGGCAGCAGCTGGGCGCGGACCTCGTCCACCCCGACCTCGGCGGCGACCGCCTCGGCGACCCGCCGGTTGTCACCGGTGAGCATGACGACCTTCTTCACGCCGTTCGCGTGGAGCCGGGAGATCATCTCCTTCGCATCGGTGCGGACCCTGTCGGCGACGGCGACCACGCCGATCACGCGGCCGTCGAGAGCGACGACCATCGGGGTGCGTCCGAGTCCGGCGAGCCTGTCGACCTCCTCGGTCGCGCCGTGGTCCGCGGTGATGCCCTCGGAGTCCAGCAGCGGCAGGTTGCCCACGGCCACGCGTCGGCCCTCGAGGGTGGCGACGATTCCCTTGCCGGGCACCGGTTCGGTGTTCTGGGGCAGGCCTTCGGTCGAGAGGCCCTCGGCCGCGGCGGCGTCGATGATCGGCCTCGCCAGGGGGTGCTCGGAGCCGGCCTCGGCGCGGGCGGCCCAGCCCAGCACGTCAGCACGGCTGAGGCGGGGGTCCAGGACGGTGACGTCGGTGAGGTAGGGCCTGCCCTCGGTGAGGGTGCCGGTCTTGTCCAGCGCCACAGCGGAGATCTTCGCGCTGGTCTCCAGGTACTCGCCACCCTTGATCAGGATGCCGTCCCTGGCGCCGCGGCCGATGCCGGCCACGATCGAGACGGGGATGGAGATGACCAGCGCTCCGGGGCAGCCGATGACCAGCAGGGTCAGGGCGAGCACGACATTGCCGGTGATGAGCCCCGTGATTAGGGCGAGCAGGATGATGCCGGGGGTGTACCAGGTGGAGAAGCGCTCCATGAAGGTCTGGGTGCGGGCCTTGGCGTCCTGGGCCTCCTCGACGCGGTGGATGATCCGCGCCAGGGTGGTGTCAGCGCCGATGCCGGTGGCGCGCACCTGCAGGAAGCCGCCGCCGGAGATGGTGCCGGCGAACACCTGGTCTCCCTCGCCCTTCTCGACGGGGAGGGACTCGCCGGTGATGGAGGCCTCGTCCAGGGCGCCGGTGCCGCCGATGACGATGCCGTCGACGGGGACCTTGGCGCCGTTCTTGACCAGAACGGTCTCATCGGGCCGGACTTGGGCGGCGGAGATCTCCACCTGCCTGCCCTCCCGCATCACCACGGCGACATCGGGGGCGACGGCGACGAGTTCGGCGAGCGCGGAGCGCGTGCGGTTCATGGTGCCGGCCTCGAGGGCGTGACCGATGGCGAACAGGAACGTGACTGCAGCCGCCTCCCAGTACTGGCCGATGATCAGCGCACCGACCGCGGCGATGGCGACCAGCAGATCGATGGCGATGACCTTGACCATCAGGGCGCGGATGGCCTTGAGGATGATCGGGATGCCGGCGACCAGCGCCGCGGCGATCATGAGGAGATCGGAGCCGACCAGGGCAGCGGGGCCCTCGAGCTCGACGCCGAGGCCGTGTTGGTGGCCGGCGCCGAAGGGGTTCACCCCGACGGACAGGGAGAGGATCGCGGCGGCGACGATGAGAAGACCCGAGACGATCGGGGTGCCCCAGGGGCCGCGCAGCCAGCGGGTCATGGCGGACATGATGTGGTGCCTTTCTAGATCAGTTGCGGAACAGGACGCGGGGAAGGCGGCCGGGCCGTGGTCCCGGCCGCCCGGGGTCAGAAGGCCGACAGGGCGGACGTGTAGCCGGCCTTGCCGATCGCGGCGACGATCTCGTCGGTCGTGGTCACGGAGGCGTCGTGGTCGACCTCGACGCGGCCGGAGGCGAACTTCACGCTGACGTTCTGCACGCCCTCGAGTCGGCCGACCTGCTTCTCGATCTTGGCGACGCAGGAGGGGCAGCTGAAGCCCTCGGCGCGGAAGATGGAGTGGGTGCTGGCGGCGGGGGTGGCGGTCATGGTGGGCCTTCCTTCCGGATCGTGGTCCTCGAGAGGTGCTCCCCTCGATGTGCTCACAACCTACGAAGGTTCTGGTCGTGGCGACATGACGGGGATCAATCAACCGCGCATGACTTCTGACCAGGTGTGTCGGAGAGCGATAGGGTCGAGATATGGCCAGTCAGGAACCGTCCGTCGGACTCGTCCCGCAGGGCCGGCGCACGATCCCGCTCACCGAGATCACGCTCCCGCACCAGTGCCCGCGTCCGGTGCGGCTGTATGTGTTGTCCCGGGCCCCGTACTTCCGCGGTCTGGGCGAGGCGGAGCTGGACCGCATCGATGCGCGCATGCGCACCCTGACCTACGCCCCCGACGCCCCGATCTACCGGGCCGGGGAACCGGCCGAGTCGCTGTACGTCGTCGCCGAAGGTCGCGTGAAGCTCTCCCAGGTCACCGCCGGCGGCACCGAGACCGTCACCGACCTGCTGGTCCCCGGGGAGCTGTTCGGGGCGATGAGCACGCTCGGTGCACCGAGGCACCACCAGGCGGCCTCGGCGCTGGTGGGAACCTGCGTGCTGCGCATCGGCCAGGACGATTTCCGCACCGTGCTGGCCGAGCAGCCGCGCATCGCCCTGCGGGTGCTCGACGACGTCGCCGCCCGTTTGGCCCGTGCGGAGTCCGACAGCGGGGGGCAGGGCACGGACACCGTCGAGCAGCGCGTGGCCCGCGTCCTGCTGCGCCTGGCCGACAAGCTCGGCGAGGACCGCGGGAGCGAGGGGATCATGCTCGAGGTGCCGCTGTCCCGGGCGGACCTCGCAGGCCTGGCCCGCTCCACCCCGGAATCGGTCTCGCGCGTGATGAGCCGCTGGAAGAAGGCCGGGATCATCGACTCCGGCCGACGCTGGACCGCGGTCCTGGACCGGCCCCGGCTCGAGCAGCTGGCCGACGAGCAGGGGTGAGAGCCGCCCGGGGATCCGCCTGGGCCACCTCGAGTGTGGTCGCGAGGTGGCCGACCGCGCCGCTGCGCAGGGGCCGGGAGACGTCCGTGGCCGGGAAGTCGTCCGGGGTTGCTCAGACCGGCAGGCTGACCTCGTCCTCCCGGTCATCGAGGCCCGTTCCGTCGTCCTCGTGCAGGGCGCGGCGGATGCGCGCCATGGAGGCGTCCAGGGAGTCGGCGGTCGCCTGCAGGGCCTCCTGGCCGTCGCGGGCGACCGCGGCGGCGAGCAGCTGGTCGGGGAAGGCGAGCAGCGCGGCGCTACGCCGCGGACTCCAACCTCAAGCAGATCGTGCTGGAGATGGGCGGCAAGAGCCCCCCAGATCGTCACCGCGGACAACGGCGACCGCCTGGGCCTGATCGCCGAGGACCTCGCCGAGGCCGCCTTCTTCGCCATGGGCCAGAACTGCAGCGCCGGCTCCCGGATCCTCATCCACTCCTCCCTCCTGGAGGAGTTCGCCGGCGAGCTGGTCGCCGTCGCCGAGAAGGCCGTGATCGGCGACCCCCAGGACCCGGCCACCACCCTCGGCCCCCTGATCGAGGCGGACGCACTGGAGCGGGTGACCCGGTACGTCGACGAGGCGGTGGCTTCCGGCGCCGTGGCCCGCACGGGCGGAGCCCGGGTGCTGGAGTCCACCGGCGGGTACTTCTACCCGCCGACCGTGCTGACCTCCGTCACTCCGGACAAGCCCGTCGCCCGCGAGGAGATCTTCGGCCCCGTGGTGGTGCTGATCCCCTTCGAGACCGTCGACGAGGCGATCGAGATCGCCAACGACAGCCCCTACGGCCTGGCCGCGACGGTCTGGTCCCACGACGTCGACACCGCGCTGCGGATCGCCCGCGAGGTGCGCGCCGGGACGATCGGCGTCAACGGCTACTCCGAGGGCGACATCTCCACGCCCTTCGGCGGCTACAAGCAGTCCGGCTTCGGCGGCCGCGACAACGGCCTCGAGGCCCTGCAGCAGTACACCGAGACCAAGACCATCTGGATCACCCTGCGCTGAGCGCGCTGCGCCACGATCCCCCGAGAGGAGATGCCATGACCGAGCTGACCGGAGTCCTCGCCGCGCTCGCGACACCCATGGACGCCCAGCAGGAGATCGACGAGGCCCGCCTGCGCGAGCACGTCGACTTCGTGATCGACGGCGGGGTGCACGGCCTCGTCCCCTGCGGCTCGACCGGCGAGTTCGCCGCCCTGGGCCTCGACGAGCGCCGTCGCGCCGTCGAGATCGTCGCCGAGCAGAACGCGGGCCGGGTGGCGCTCGTGCCGCAGACCGGCGCCCTCGCCACCCGGGACGCCGTCGCCCTGACCCGTCATGCCGCGGAGCACGGCGCGGACTCCACCATGATCGTCACCCCGTTCTACGAGGCGCCCACCCGGTCCGAGCTGATCGAGTACTTCGGCACCCTCGCCGACGCCGTCGACCTGCCGCTGATGGCCTACAACATCCCCGACGCCACCGGTGTGAACCTCGACCTGGAGTTCTACCGCGACCTCGGCGAGCGCACCACCGGCTACCGGTACGTGAAGGACGCCTCCGGCGACATGGCTCAGGCCATGAGTCTGCTGCGGAACCTCTCCGGGGAGCTGGGCGTGATGATCGGGATGGACTCGATCATGCTGCCGGTGTTCGCGATGGGCGCGGTGGGCACCGTCTGGGGCGCCCCGAACTACATGCCGCGCGAGTGCGTGCGGCTGTGGGAGGACGTGCAGGCCGGACGGCTCGAGGAGGCCCGGGCGGGGTTCGCGGCCATGCTGCCGGTGCTCGAGCTGGTCACCCGTGAGGGCTACGCGGTGGACCAAGACCGCCTGCCGTCTGCTCGGTCAGGACCGGGGGCCCTGCCGGGCGCCGTACACGACCCTGCCCGCCGAGGTGGAGGTGGAGCTGGACTGCCGCCTGGACGGGATCCGCGCGGGCCGCGGCTGCGAAGGGATCCTGCCCTGGCCGCCGACGTGCCCCCGGCGCGATTCGAACGCGCGACACCCGCTTTAGGAGAGCGGTGCTCTATCCCCTGAGCTACGGGGGCGATCCGGCCCGCCCGCGAGCGATCGCGGGACCGAGGGCCTCGAACATCCTAACGCTCCGTGGGAGGATCTCAGCATGTCCAGCCCGCTGCACGAGACCTCCGCCACCGTCGCCGCGATCATCCTGGCCGGCGGCGCCTCCTCACGGCTGGGCGGCACCGACAAGACCCGCCTGCCCATCGCCGGCGCGAGCGCGCTGGAACGCGTCCTGCGCGCCGCCCCCGTCGGCCGCCGCATCGTGGTGGGACCCAGCGGCGAGGACGGCGATGTGCTCGCAGAGCGCCACGGTGCCCGCTTCGTGCTCGAGGACCCCCCGCGCTCGGGACCGCTGGCCGCCGTCGCACGCGGTGTCGCCGAGTTCTCCGAGGGCACCGACGAGGCGATCGTGCTGGTGCTGGGCGGGGACATGCCGATGCTGCGCCCGGAGACCCTCGCCGCGCTCGCCGCCACCAGCGCCCGGAGCGGAGCCGTCACCGCCCTCGAGGCCGAAGACGGCCACCTCCAGTTCCTCGGCGCCGCCTGGCCGCTGGGCAGGCTGCGCGAGGCGCTCGCCGCCATCGAGCGCCCGGACGGGGGCTGGGCGGATCTCAGCCTGCGCCGGCTGTACGCACAGCTGGCCGAGGGGGAGCTGGCGACGCTGCCGGCCACGGGCGCGGAGGGCGCGGACATCGACACCCCCGACGCCCTCGCGCAGGTGCGGCGCGTCGCCGGGCCCCGCATCGCCCTCGCCCAGCTGCAGATCTCCGAGGACGTGGCGAGCACCTTCGACACCGTGCGCGCGGCCGTCGGCGAGGCGGCGGAGGAGGGCGCGCACCTGGTGCTGCTGCCCGAGGCGACCCTCACCCCCTTCGGCACGGATCTGCGGGCTGTCGCCCTCGCGCACCACGAGGACTTCGCCCAGCTCGTCCAGGAGCTCGCCGAGGAGCACGGCGTGGTGGTGGTCGCCGGCTCCTTCACGCCCACCGACGACGGCCGCGTCCACAACACCGTGATCGTGCGCGGCCCGAACTGGGACCCGCACCTCGAGTACCGCAAGATCCACCTGTTCGACGCCTTCGGCGCCGACGAGTCGCGCACCGTGGCCCCCGGTGACGAACTGGTCACCTTCGACCTGGCGGGCACCCGGTTCGGCATCGCTACCTGCTACGACGTGCGTTTCCCGGAGCAGTTCACCGCGCTCGCGAGGCGCGGCGCCCAGGCGATCCTGGTGCCGCTGGCCTGGAAGGAGGGGCCGGGCAAGCGCGAGCAGCTCCAGCTGCTGCTGCGCGCCCGGGCGCTGGACTCCACCACCGTCGTCCTCGCCGCCGACCAGTCGCCCCCGCCGGACCACACCGGCGGCGCACCCCGCGGCATCGGCCGCAGCGCCGTCGTGGGCCCGCTGGGTCGGGTGCGGCAGGAGCTCGGCCGCGAGCCGGGACTGCTGCTGGTGGATCTCGACCTGGAGGAGGTCGAGGCCGCGCGCGCCGCCCTGCCGGTGCTCGACCATCACGTGCCGCTGCCGCCGATGTGACCGGCCCCATGGCCCGGCCCCGAGAGCCCGGCGTAGTCTGCGGAGGTGATGTCCCAGCTCAGCCCGCTCTCCTCCCGTCCCGCCCGTCTGCTCGCGCTCCTCGGCGCGCTGCTGCTCGCCGCGCTGATCGCCCTGCCCGCTCCTGCGCAGGCGCATGACACGCTGCTCAGCACCGACCCCGAGGACGGCTCGACCCTCGAGACCTCGCCCGAGGAGGTCACCTTCACCTTCTCCGACGACATCCTCGACGTCAGCCCGCTGGTGCGCATCAGCGACGAGGCCGGGGAGGAGGTCGCCGAGATCGTCCCGAGCGTCGACGGCCCCACCGCCACCGCCGCGCTCGAGGAGCCGCTCCCGGCCGGCACCTACGACATCCAGTGGCGCGTCGTCTCCAGCGACGGGCACCCGATCGAGGGCACGCTGACGCTGACCGTCGAGCAGGATCCCGCCGCGGAGGAGGGCGCCGCCGCGGAGGAGGGCGCCGCAGCCAGCGACGGCGGCGGCGAGAGCGCGGAGGGATCCGCGCAGCAGCCCGCCGACACGGACGAGCAGGACGCGCAGAGCGCGACCGACGCCGAGTCCACGGAGGCCGCGGACTCCTCCGACAGCGGCGGCCTGTCCATGCCGCTGCTGCTGGGGATCCTCGCGGTGATCGTCGTCGTCGCGGTGGCCGCCGGGTTCATGATCATGCGCCGCCGGGACTGACGCGCCCCTCGACCCGGGACATGCAGGAGCCCTCGACGCGATCGCGTCGAGGGCTCCTGACCGTTCAGTCGCGGGGGAGAGGGCTCAGTTGCCCTTGTTCTCCTCGCCGCCGCCGAGCCCGAACTTGTCGCGGGCGGCGTCCACACCGGAGTCGACATGGCCGTCGACGTTGTCCGGCGTGCGCTCCTTGATCTGCTCGCCGGCGGCGTCCAGCATCTGCTCCGCCTGCTCGGGGTTCTCGGAGGCGAGATCCTTGGCCTTGTTCAGCGCGTCATCGAAACCCATGATGGATGTCCTCTCGTTCGCGGAACCGCCCCGTGTCCGGGGCGACGCCGACAACGTATGACGAGGCCGTCGCGTGTCTCAAACGTTACCTGGATTTCGCCCCCGATCTGACGGGTTCTGCCCGGAACAGCGCCCATCCGTGACGGACTGCGCAATACTGACTGCGTGTCTCTGCGTAATTCAGTTGCTGACGAGAAGGGGGCGGCGCCCCGCGGATCCCGCACCCCGCCCCGGGGCCGCAGCGCGCGGTGGGACCACGTGCTCACCCTGCTGGCATCGACCAAGCGGCTCAGCGTCGCCGACGTCGCGCAGGACCTCGGGGTCAGCGAGTCCACCGTTCGGCGCGACTTCGTCGAGATGGAGCGCGCCCAGCTCGCCCGGCGCACCCACGGCGGGATCGTCGCGGTCGACGTCGCCTACTCCCTCGCGACCGTCCCCCGCAGCAGCGACGAGGGCTCCGCGCAGCGCGAGCGCGTCGCCGACCGGGCCGCGGAGATGGTCGAGCCCGGCCAGATCATCGGCTTCAACGGCGGCCGCTCCACCACCGCGACCGCACGCCGTGCCGTGGCCCGCCCGGACCTCGACTCCCGGGACGGCTCCCCCGGGCTGACCGTCGTCTGCGCGGCGCTGAACATCGCCAGCGAGGCCGTGCTGCGCCCCTCGGTGCGCACCGTCGTCCTCGGAGGGGTCGCCGAGCCGTACTCCTTCGAGCTGACCGGCCCCCTCGCCACCGCCACCATGCGCGACCTCTGGCTGGACACCATGTTCGTGGGCACCGTCGGGCTCGACCTCCATGCAGGACTGACCTGCAACTCCGATGCCGAAGCGGGCGTCACCCGGATCATGATCGGCCACTCCCGCCGGGTGGTGGGCCTGGCCACCTCCGACAAGATCGGCCATCGCGCCCTCGCCGGCATCTGCCCCGTCTCAGTGCTCACGGACCTGGTGATCGCCGGGCCCGTGCCGGATGCGCTGCGCGCCCACCTCGAGGAGGCCTCGGTGCGGCTGCACGAGGTCTGAGACCGTCCCTCACGCGCGCCGGCCGCGAGATGTGAGCAGGCCGGGCCGTCCAGGCACGGCACGCCTGCGCGGGCAGGGGTCCCCGCGCCGGTAGCGTGGGTGTCCATGTGGAGTTTCCTGCGTGGGAAGAAGCGGTCGGAGCGTCCTGAGGAGGACGTCGCCCCCCGTCATGACGCCCTGTCCGCCCTGGCGAGCGAGCGTCGTGAGAACCGGAGCGGGGCCGCGGACCGCCGCGCCGATGCCGCCGACACCACGGACCGCGCCGGCACCGCCGATGCTGCCGGAGAGGCCGAGGCCGCGCACCGCAGCGGCGGGTACGAGGTGGTCCTGGACCCGCACGCCGAGGAGATCGGGGCGGGCATCGCCCCCGGCCAGGACGAGGACGACCTCCCCGTCGCGCCGCACGAGCACCGGCCCCTGAGCCGTGAGGACCGCGTCGCCGACGCCCTGGACCGCTGGTCCCAGCAGATCACCGGCGGCGTCCACGCGCCCTCCTTCCTCACCCAGATCCGGGCCGGGGGAGTGGTGCTGGACCTGACCCATTCGCATCCCTCGGGCCTGGCGCAGCTGCTCGCCGGCCGCGGCCCCACCCGCCTGTCCTCCCTGGTGCGCGAGGTCGGGGCCCTGGCCGACGCCCGGGCCCACGCACGCTCGATCCGGGAGATCGCCGAGCGGCATGCGGAGGAGGTGGGCCTGACCACCTGCCATCTCGGGATCGGTGAGGCGATCTGGTACCCCGAGGACGGCTCCGCCCCGATCCACGCGCCGGTCCTGGTGCGGCCGATCACCCTGCGCCTGCGGGGGAACGCGCGCGAGGACGTCGACCTCGAGGTCGACGCCACCGCCGACCTCAACCCGGTGCTGCTGCGCGCCCTGCGCGAGGCCGGGGTCGCGGTCGATGCGCGCGCCCTGCTGGCCACCACCGACGGCGCCCACGGCTTCGACCCCAACCCGGTGCTGGACGCCTTCCGCTCCCTCGGCCAGCCGCTGCCCGGCTTCCATGTGCTCCATGCGCTCGTGGTCGGCAACCTGATGGACGCCGCCGGCTCCGTCGGCGAGGACCTCGAGACCGACCGCGCCGACTGGTCCGCCTCCCCGCTCGTGGCCGCGCTCGCGGGGGACGAGTCCGCGCGCGCCGTGGTGCGCGGTCAGGAGGCGGAGCAGGAGGTGCCCGAGGTCCCCGAGGAGGAGCTGGTCGCCGCCGTCGACCCCGGGCACCGGGGTGTGCTGGCCCGGGTGCTCGCCGGTCAGGACCTCGCCGTCGCGACCCCGCCCGGCACCACCAGCCTGGAGCTCGTGGTCGACCTCGCCGAGGAGCTCAACGCCCGCGGCCGCACCGTGCTGATCGTCTCCCAGCGGCGGCGCAACCTCGCCCAGCTGGTCGAGATCGCGAGCCGCCGCGACCTCGACGAGCTGGTCTTCGACCTCTCCCCGGACCCGTCCCTGCAGCGCAACGCC
>CAZHSL010000047.1:0-12416 GCA_964535185.1 uncultured Corynebacterium sp. | reverse complement strand
GCAGACGCCAGGGATCCGGCGCCGGTGCGGGCGAGTCGGAGGTGCTCATGAATCGTCTCCCGTTCCGTGGGGCTGTGCGGCGGCGGGCTGCGTGGCGGAGGGCTGCGTGGCGGCCGGTTGGGCGAGGACGGCCGTGTACAGGCCGACGAGGGACTCCGCGACGGCGTCCCAGGTGCGGTGCGCGGCGAACTCGCGGGAGGAGCGCACCGCGGCGCGGTAGCCGTCGGCGTCCGCGAGGAGCGACTGCAGCGCCTCGGCCCAGACATCGGGATCGCGGCTGTCCAGCACGCGCCCTCCCGGGCCGACGGCCTCCTGCACTCCGCCCGCGCAGCGCCAGGCGAGCACGGGGGTGCCGCTGGCCTGAGCCTCGAGGGCGACGAGACCGAAGGTCTCCGACCAGCTGGTCAGCAGCAGGGCTCCGGCGCAGCGCATCGACTCGGCGAGGTCGTCCCGGCCCAGGGAGCCGACGAAGTCCACCCGGTCCTCGACCCCGAGCTCGCGCGCCAGGCCCCGCAGCTGGTCGAGGTACTCCGCGAAGTCCTGGGAGACGCCCCCGGCGAGCACGAGGCGGGCCCCGAGTTCGGGGTCCAGCCGGGCGAGGACCTCGAGGGCGAGGTCGGGCCCCTTGAGCGGCTGCAGCCGTGCGGTGAACAGGAGGGTGGGGCGGGTCCTGCGCTCCTCGGCGCCGTCGCAGGGGCGGAAGCGCTCGATGTCCACGCCGGGACGGACCACGCTCAGCCGGGCGCCCGGGACCCCGTAGCGCTCGCCGACGGTGCGGGCCTCGGCCTCGGAGACCGCGACCACCAGGTCGGAGCCGGTGGCGGCGAACTGCTCGCCCGGGATGCGGCCGTCGGACTCGGCGGGCTCGCCGGCGTCGAGCGATCCGGCGCCCTCCGGGGCCGCCACGGAGTGGAAGGACTGCAGGTGGGGGATCGCGAGCTCACGGGCGACGGGGAGAGCGGCGACCCCGCTGAACCAGTGGTGGGAGTGGATGAGCTCCCAGGCCGCACCGTGCTCGTCCGCGCCGTGCCCGTCCCCGGCGAGCGCCTCCCGCAGCGCGGTGCGGAACGGCGTGATCGCCTGCTCCATCGCGCTCTTGGCCAGGGGTGCGGCGGGCCCGGCGTCGAGGTGGTGCAGTCGCAGCCCGTCGGCGATCTCCACGACGTCGGGGGCGGCGGGGTCGCTGCGCCGGGTGAAGAGGTCCACGCGGTGCCCGAGGCGCGCGAGGGCGAGGGACTGCTCGAGCACGACCACGTTCATGCCGCCGGCGTCGGCGCCGCCCGGCTCCTCGAGCGGGGAGGTGTGCAGGGATATCGAGGCGATGCGCAGGGAGGGGGCGGACATGCCCGCCATCCTAGGCGCGCGGTGCCGTGCCGGGCCCGGCGGAGGGGCAGGATGACGGCTGTTCGCCTGTGACGAAACTCTAGGCGTCCTGCGTCACGGCAAGTTGAAATGGGCACCTGCATCATAGAGCCTGAAAAGCATGGAAACGGCGGAGAAAGTTGACTGGGCAGCATTGAACGCCCATGCGGCGGGCCGCCCTGCTCGCCGCCTGGTGACGAAGGCGATCACGGCGGCCGGCGGCGATCGCCAACCGGGGGTCGTGCTCGACCTGGGCGCCGGCGCCGGTGCCGACTCCCTGCAGTTCGCCCGGCACGGCTGGACCGTGCACGCCTACGACAGCGACGACACCCTCGCCGCCCGCCTGGTGGAGAACGAACGGATGACCGGCTCGGTCCAGTTCCACCACACCGACATCGCCGCGGTGCCCGTCTTCCCCGCGGCGCAGATCGTGTACTCGACCTACACGCTGGGTCTGCTGGGACCGGAGGCGCTGCCCGAGGTGTGGCAGAAGCTCGTGGCCTCGCTGCCGCGCGGCGGTGTGATGGCCGTGGACTTCTTCGGCACGAACGACTCCTGGGCCGAGCGCCCCGACGTGGCGACCCTGCCGCTCGAGGAGATCGACGCGATGTTCCGCGACTTCCAGGTCATCGACCGCTCCGTCCGGGACGAGGACGGCCGCTTCCTCGCCGACAAGAAGCACTGGCACGTCATCACCACGCTCGCGCGCAAGCTCCGCTGAGCGCGGCCCGGCCGCGGCTCATCAGGAGCGCGGGCCGAGCCGTCCGATGCTCGCGCCGAGGGCGCGGTCGCGCCACCGGGATCCCGACGTCATCATCGCCAGACGGAGCATCGCCGTCGAGCCCAGCCGCCATCCCTGGCCGGGCAGTGCGCGGCGCACGGCGTAGCGGCGCAGAGCCCGGGACGGGTCGGCATCCCGCCCCTGCTCCTCCCGCACCGCGAGCGCCAGCGCCTGCGCATCCTGGAGCGCCGTGTTCGCGCCGTGCCCGAGGTTCGGCGCCATCGCATGCGCCGCATCGCCCAGCAGCACCGTGTTCTGGCGGACCGGCCACACCGCGGGTGCGGTGTGGATGCCGTGCACGAGGGTGCGCTGCGCGGTGGCGGCCTCGAGGACCGCATCGATCGGCGCCCGCCGGCCGCCCACCACGCGGCGCAGGTGCGCGAGGTCCTGTTCCCGGGAGCCGGTGCGGTGCTCGGGGACGCACGCGAACCAGTTCGTGCCCACCTCGGCCAGCGGTGTGATGCCGAACAGCCAGCCTCGCCCCCAGGTCTCCGAGAGCTCCGGCGGGTCGAGAGGCGTGGTGCCGCGCAGCACGGTCATGCCGTGCGAGCGTGCGTGCGCCCGGTCGGACCAGCCGGAGCGGCGCACGAGGGAGTGGACCCCGTCGGTCCCGACCAGGAGATCCGCCCCCTCGCGCAGCGGGCGGACGTCCTCGATCCGCCGCGTACGCGTCACGACGTCGCCGGGCAGGGCGCCCAGGAGGATGCGCACCAGCTCGGAGCGGGAGGTGAGCAGCGCGTCCCCCGCCGGGACACCGGCGAGGACGCGCCCGTCGGCCGAACGCACGGTACCGGCACGAGGCGCTGCGGAGACGCCGCGCACCTCCTCGAGCACGCCGAGACGGGCGAGCACGGACTGTGCCGGAGGGAACAGCGCCAGCGCGGTCCCCACGGAAGGGATCGCGAAGCGCTCGTCGACCAGCTCGACGCGGTGCCCGTCGGCGGACAGCAGGAGCGCGCAGGCGAGCCCGGACACACCGGCACCGAGGATGCGGATCGTCAGGGGAGCGGACATGGAGCTGCTTCCGGTCGTGGCGAGGCGTGGACCATCCGACCTTATGCCGGGGGTAGGTCCGGTGGGGGCTCGCCCGTCGGCGGGGAGAGCATCGGCGGGGTCCAGGAGATGCCCTGCGCGCCGTGGGGACTGGTCCAGAACCAGGCCGCAGGCGGTGATGCCGGCTCCGGGGTCGTGGCCGAACGGTTCTCCGCGGTGAGCGGAGCGAGCACCCACAGCCCGTGCTCCTTGAGCAGGTTGCAGCGCACGCACAGCCCCTGGCCGTTCGCGTAGCTGGTGGGCCCGCCGCGGTGGTGAGGGAGCACGTGGTCGCTCTGGCGGATCACCGCGTTGCACCACGGGGTGCGGCAGGTGGTGTCCCGCCAGCGGATCATCCGAGCCAGCCCGGCGGGGAACGCCCGCGACCGCGATTCCATCGCGACAAGTTCTCCCGTCGACGGGCTCCGGTAGAGCCGTCGGTAGAACGCGGAGACCTGTTCGTCCGGATGCTCGTCCTCGTCGTGGCGCAGATGGCCGGGAGGTCTGCCGAGCAGTGTGTCGCGGACGATGTGCGCAGGGATGACGCCGTACCCCTCGATCAGGGCGCACTCGGAGTCGTCCTCGGGGCCCAGCAGGGCGGTGTCGGAGATGACGATGCCGACCTCGAGGCCGGGACGGGCTCGCCGCGGCCGCGGGGCCTGTGCGGGAGCGTCCTGTGCAGGGTCGTCCTGCATGGGCGCGTCGTGCGCGGAGTCGTCGGGGGGCGCGATCTCGGAAGAGGATGCGCGCGAGAGCACGGAGTCGACCAGCAGATCGGCCTCGAGGGCGGAGGCGGAGGTCTTCTCGCCGGCGGCGCGCAGCGAGCGGGCTCCGGCATCCAGCGTCTTCATCATCCCGACGGCGTCGATGCCGCGGAGCACCGCAGTCACCCGGGCCATCCCGTCGGCGAGCGGGGTCATGGTCACGTGCCGCTCTCGCGCGGCACGCTCCGCACGGTCCCGGGAGGTCTCGGGTTCCAGGCGCTGGACCATCTTCTCGATGTCCGAGCGGAGGCGATCGTGTCCCTTCCCCTGGAGGGTCTGCGGGTCCTGCCTGATGAGCTCGTCGATCCGGCGGCAGGTGTCGGGGGAGGCCGTCGACAGCGCGCGGGAGACCGTGGAGGCCTGGTTCGAGGTCACGGCTCCCTCCCACAGGCTGTCGATCGTGCCGGGCATGTGCTGGACGAGCCGCCGGGCGGAGGCGAGCGAGAAGGAGGACGCGGCCGAGGAGATCCGGCGCGCCAGGGCGATCTCCCCGGCGGCGCCGGCGCCCTGCCGTGACGCGGGGAGCCCCCGCCGGGCGTCATCGCGCCGGATGCGCTGCTCTGCGGCGACCTGCCAGGCCGCGTCCATCGCGGAGAGCGAGGACCGCAGGTGATCGATGCCGGCGAGGACCGCCAGCGCCTCCTCGGGGGAGTCTGCGGCGGTGTCCGGCAGCGGATCGCGCACGGAGCGGGTGCGGGTGAAGGCGAGGAGGGTGGCGCTGAGGACCTGCGCGAGGACCATCCGCGCTGCGGGGCTCGCCTCGATCTCGGCGAGGGCGGAGGCCGCTGAGGTCAGGACGTCCGCCGAGGACGAGGCACCGCCGGGGCGGCGTGACTCGTCGCCGGGGCGGTCCCGGTCGTCCTGCGGCGTCGTCGATTCCATGTCCGCGACCGTACGCACATTCGATTCCACTCGCCACCCTCACCGGAGAATCTGTGGACAACTCGATGAGTGCTCGGAAAATGTGGACGAAGAATGTGGAAGAGAATGTGGATGGGTGCATGCGGTGGAGGAACGGTCCGGTGTGGACAAGGGGGCCTTGGGGTGCGGGAACGGAATTCCGCGATATCGGTGAGGCGCTGTTCGAGGAGGATTTTCGGACCGGAGAGCAGCGAATTCCTGCCGTGGTGATCGTCGTCGAAGATATTGTGGATGAATGGCCTGTGTGGAGGAACGGTCGCCCCCGGCCGCAGCGGGGCTGAGCGGTTGTGCGCAGCCCCGCCCTGCGCTGCCCCCGCTCAGCTCCCCAGCAGCGTCAGCACCGCCGTCACACGGCGGTGCACGCTCGCGTCCTCGCTGAGGCCGAGCTTCGCGAACAGGCGCTGCGTGTGCTTCTCCACCGCGCCGCCGCTGATGAACAGCCGCTGCGAGATGCCGGCGTTGGTCAGGCCCTCGCCCATCAGCTCCAGCACCTCGCGCTCGCGCGGTGTGAGCTCGTCCAGCGGTGTGCGCCGGCGCGAGGCGATCACCTGCCCCACCACGTCCGGATCGATCGCCACGCCGCCGGCGGCCACCCGCTCGATCGACTCGAGGAAGCTGCGGATGTCGAACACACGATCCTTGAGCAGGTAGCCGGTGGATTGTGCGCCGGACTCGATGAGCTCGGTCGCATAGCCGACCACCACGTACTGGCTCAGCAGCACGATCGGGGCGTCCGGCCACTGCGCACGGATCTGCTGCGCCGCGCGCAGCCCCTCATCGGAGTGTGTGGGAGGCATCCGGATGTCGGAGATGATCAGATCGGGGCGCAGCTCCAGAGCCCGGACCACCAGCTCGGTGCCGGTGGCGGCGGTGCCCACCACCTCGTGGCCTGCCTCCTCGAGCACCAGGCGCAGCCCCTCCCGGATCAGTGCCGAGTCGTCGGCGATCAGGACCCGCACGGGATCACCGCCTCGACCCGGGTGCCGCCGCCGGCCGGGGACGTCACCGTGAGCCGACCCTCCAGGGAGGCGACGCGACCGGCGAGCCCCGCCAGGCCGCCGCCGGCGTGCATCTCGGCGCCTCCGCGCCCGTCGTCCTCGATCCTCACCCGGGCATCATCCCCGATCCGAGCCAGCTCCACCCGGATGCTCCGGGCCTCGGAATGCTTGGCGGCGTTGGTCAGGGACTCGGAGGCGACGTAGTAGACGCCGATCTCGACGTGCTCGGCCAGGTCCAGCTCGGGCGCCTCGACCGTGGTGGGGATCGGCGAGATCGCCGCGAGCTCGGCGAGGGCGGCGGGGAGACCGCGGTCCACCAGCACGGGCGGGGCGATGCCGCGGGAGAGGCGCCGCAGGTCGTCGAGCGTCAGCCCGAGCTGCACGCGGGTCTCCCGCAGCACCGACCGCGCCTTCTCGGGATCCGTCCCGGCGAGCGACTCCACCCGGGCGAGATCCATCGAGGCGCGCACCAGGCGCTGCTGGGGACCGTCGTGCAGATCGCGCTCGAGGCGCCGCAGCGCGGCGGACTCCGCGGAGCGTCCGGCGGCGCGTGACCGCTCGGTGCGCAGCAGCTGCTGCTGCTCCTGGTACCGCGAGCTCAGCAGGCCCCGCGCGACCGACTGGTGCAGCACCGTCAGGCCCCGCACCACGGGGCCGAGGGTGACCAGGAACAGCAGGCCGACGAGGAGCTGCAGACCCATGTCGACCGCGAGCGCATACTGCGCCGGCACGCCCATCAGCTCGGCGAGCCCGTTGTTCTGGGAGGGCGGCAGCGTCCGGTCCAGGACCAGGGTCGCCACCGGCCCGCCCACCGTCGCGAACGCGCCCACCGTCCAGGCCAGCGCCAGCGGGAAGGTGATCAGCGCCAGCAGGAAGTTCACCAGCACCCAGAGCGAGTCCATCCAGTTCTGGGGATCGGTCAGCGGTGTGAGCAGGCGGCGGACCCTCCCGGCGTCCGGCGAGGGGCGGACCGGAGCCGGGGCAGGCAGGTGCGTGCCCAGGATCGCAGACTGCACTGCGCGCTCCGCCCGCGCGAAGCCGTGCGCCACGAGCACACCGGCGACCAGGATCGGCAGCCCGATCCAGACGACGACGGTGGAGATGCCCGCGGAGAGCAGCCCGAGGACGAGCGAGAAGCCGACGGCCCCCAGCAGCACGGCCAGGAATCCGTAGGCGAGGAAGCGCCCGATCCGGCCGGCCCAGCGGCCGACGGAGCGGGGCTCGGGCGGATCGACGGCCTGCGGGGCGGAACGGCGGCGGTCCTCGAGGGGTTCGGGCACGGTCATGGTGGTCATGTCTCCACTCTGCGGGCGCGGGGCCGCGCCCCACATCCTGGCACCGGGTCGGTCGGTGTCGGGCCAGCCCGACATCGACTCAGCCGGATGTCGACCGCCTCGGCCCCGACTCAGCCGCTCTCGCAGATCTCCTTGAGCGTGGCGAGGTCCTCCGCGACCGCGGCGGCGTCCTCCGCGAACTCGGCCTCCGTCATCGTGCCGCGGCGCAGGGTGAACACCACCTCGCAGCGGGACTCCTCCAGCGGCAGCACCCGCAGCGGGTTGAGCACCGATTCCCCGCTGGGCAGGGTGACAGTGTGGTCCATCACCCCGTACTCGTTCTCCGGCACGAAGCTGATCAGCACCCGGCCCATCGGCGAGTTCATCGACCACTGGGACACCTCGCGCTGCACCTCGCCGCCGGCGAGGCCGGCCGCCCAGCGCGGCAGGTTCCGCGGATCGCTCGTGAACTCGTACACCGCGCGCCAGGGGCGCTCGATGACGATGTCGAGATGGCGCGAGACCTCGGCGGAGGCCGTCGCACCATCGGTCTGCTGTGCACTGTCGCTCATGTCGGCGACGCTAGCAGGACTGGCATCAGGCGGCGACTGGCCGGGCCCCGGCGGCCGACGGGCGGGCCGCGGACGCCGCCCGCACCGTCGCCGCGAGAGCGTCCTGCCAGCTCGTCGGCCGCAGCCCCTCCTGCACGGCGAGGATCCCGGGTCGCAGCACGCACGGGGCGTACCAGATCCCGGCGATGCCGTGCAGCTCCCGAGCGAGGGTGCTCAGCGGCGACAGCGCGCGCACGACCACGCGCGGGACCACCAGCGGCCGACGGGCCGGCGCCCTGAGCAGCGCCGAGGTCGCGGCGATCAGCTCCCGCTGCGAGCGGGCGGGCGCGGACGGCGCGTGCAGCACTGCGTCGCCGTCGGGCGCGAGGCGCTGTGCGTGCCGGGCCGCATGGAGCATCGCCGCGGCGAGGTCCGGGACGAATGTCAGGGAATGGGGCGCCTCGGGATCGCCGATGACGACCGGGTGCGAACCGGCCACGATCCGCTCGACGAGCATCGCGCTCATCACGGCCGCTCCCGTGCCCACGGTCGTGGGGCCGGAGAGGTCCGAGGCGACG
Organism: uncultured Corynebacterium sp.; assembly: GCA_964535185.1. Classification (GTDB taxonomy): domain Bacteria; phylum Actinomycetota; class Actinomycetes; order Actinomycetales; family Dermabacteraceae; genus Brachybacterium. Next base: position 4,155 of record CAZHSL010000047.1, on the reverse strand, counting down.
ATGCTGAGCGTGCGGGCCTCGTGGGCGCGACGCCGCTCCAGGAGCTGCCGGCGCACCTCGCCCTTGGCGTCGCGCGGGGTCATGGCCGCCCCTTCGTGCAGGTCCGACGCCCCGCCCTGGAAGGCGTACATCGACTCCGGGAACGTCACCGGGACGCCCGCCGCGGCCGCGGCGTCCAGCACCGCCAACTCCCGCGGCGGCAGCTGGCGCTGCCAGATCCGCGCATCGTAGGGAGCGTGGAAGCAGGCATGGATCGCCTCGGCCCCGCAGACCGCCTCCTCGAGCACGCCGGGGGCGAGGAGATCACCGGTGACGCGCCGGAGGCGGGGTTCCGACGGCGCAGGGCTCCGGCGCAGCACCGTGACGGTGTCGCTGTCCGCGAGGGCGCGGTCGATGACCGCCCTGCCGATCTGTCCTTCTCCGATGACGAGATGGTGCATGGGGACCTCCGAATTGTGAGCACTGCTCTCTGGGTGACGGGTTCAGTGAACACCGCTCTCGCTCCCGAGTCAAGAGCGCTGCTCTCTGAATGTGGGAGGATGTCCTCATGACCTCCGCTCCGCGTCCCTCCGGTCCCCGTGCGCTCGCGCGCGAACGCACCATGGCCCGCATCGTCGAGCTCGGCAACGCGCAGCTGGTCGAGCAGGGGGTCGCCGGGCTGAGCGTGCGCGAGATCGCCCGCGGCCTGGGAATGGTCTCCTCGGCGATCTACCGGTACGTCAGCAGCCGGGACGAGCTGCTCACCCTGCTGATCGTCGACGCCTTCGCGGAGCTCGCCGACGCGGTCGACGCCGCCGTCGAGACATCCGTCGAGACCGCCGCCGAGACCCCGGGCGGAGGCCCCCGCGCCCGCTTCCTCGCCCTCGGCGACGCGATGTGCGCCTGGGCGATCGCTCACCCCGAACGATGGGCCCTGCTGTACGGCACGCCGGTGCGCGACTACTCCGCCCCGGCCGAAACCACCAACGTCGACGGCACGCGGGTGATGCGTGCGGTGCTGCGCATCGCGGCCGACGCCGCAGAGCAGGGGGGCGGCCCGGCCGCGGCGACCGGCGCGGAGCCGGTCCCGGAGGTCACCGCCCTGCTCGAGGAGCACCAGGACGAGTTCGGCATCGACGTGGACCCGACCACCGGGCTCGCGGCGCTGACCGCGTGGAGCGGCCTCGTCGGGGCGATCAGCGCGCACGTGTTCGGCCAGCTCGGGCCCGATGCGGCGGCGATCGGGGACCGCATCCTCGATGTGCAGGTCCGGATGCTCGCGGACCTCATCGCTCCGCGCTGACGGCGTCCGGGGCGGGGGTCAGCGCCGCGCCTCGGCCTCCTGCAGCGCGCCGAGCGCCGCGCGCGCCACGGCATCGAGATCCGACGGCTCCCGCAGCCTCGCCCCGTCGGCCGTCGGCGTCACCACCACCCAGCGGGCCGTCCCGCGCCGACGCATCCGGCCGATCTCGATGCAGCGCCCCGCCGCCAACGGGATCAGCACCGCACCGCTCGGACCCACCAGCAGCCGTCGCTCGAGATCCGGCCTGCGTTCCAGCAGCAGGGCGCGGATCGTCTCCCGCTCGGCCAGAGCGGTGCCGCCCGCGGCGGGATGGGCGAGGAGCGAGCTCGAGGAAGCCATGCCGGGAGACTAGGGACGGGGTGCGACACTCCGGAGGGCCCGCGCCCACACGGCCTCGTGCCGCCCGACATGATCGGCGACCCCGCGCCAGTGCGCACCATGGCCCGTGGTGAACATCGAGGCCCACGGCTTCCTGCCCGCGTCGTGGGCGTCGCGCAGCATCGCCCACATCGCCTCGGCGCGCATCGTCATCGTGCGCGGCAGCCTCGCCCGCAGCTCGGCATCGGCGCCGTACCCGTCGACGAGGGCGGCCAGGCGCAGCGCGGCGCCCGGCGGCTCCTGCGACACGTCGTTCAGGGCGAAGGCCTGCGCGGAATACGCGAGATCCCACAGCCGCGTGCTCGGCGCGGCGTCGTCCCAGTCGATGAACACCCAGCGCTCGCCGAGGACGAGGTTCCACGGCGTGAGGTCGCCGTGGCAGATCAGCTCCGCGGCGCCGTCCGGCACCGGCAGCAGCGGCTCCCACGGCGCCGGGATCGACGGGGAGAAGCCCTCGCTCGCATCGTGGATCGACCGGATCAGCCGGCCCACCCGTGCGAGCTCGCAGAGGGTGAGGGGCGGGGCCTCGAGGGCCGGGGTGCCGGGCACGAACTCGAGGATCTGCCGGCCCCGCGCGTCCCGGCCGCGCGGCTCGGGCACGTCCACGCCGGCACCCGCGACCGTGCGCATCAGCTCGTGCACCGCCGGAGTCGTGGGCCCCCAGGGCTTGCGCACCGTGTCGCCGACGCGCACCACCCCCTCGGTCGCGTTGCCGCCCTCGAGCGGCTGCTCATCCTCGGTGTCCACGCCGCCACGGTAGTCGGGAGCGTGATCCTCGCGCGGCCGTTGACCGCCTGCGGAGCGGTGCTTAGGTTGAACTCATGAGAACACGACCCCCGGGTGGCGGCGCAGGGGCGGAGCGAGGGTCGCTCGACCCCGCCGCCGAGGTGCTCTGATGGGCAGGGGTGCTGCGACGCTGATGCTCCTGGGCGGCGCGCCGGGCAGCGGCAAGTCCACCCTCGCCGCGCGGCTCGCCGAGGAGCGCCCCCTCGCCCTCGCCCTGGACATCGATGTGCTCAAGCATTCCCTGGGCGGCTGGGACGAGGACCTGACCCGCTCCGGGCTCCAGGCGCGACGGCTCGCCGCGGCGATGATCGGACAGCATCTGGCCGACGGGCACGACGTGCTGCTCGGTCAGTACCTCGCCCGCACGTCCTTCATCGAGCAGCTCGAGCAGCTCGCGGCCGACCACGGGGCCCGGTTCGTGGAGGTCGTTCTGGTCCTCGAAGAGCGGACTCTCGCCCAGCGCCTGCAGGAACGGCGGGAGCGCCCGGACCGGCCGGAGCAGACCCGCAACGACCGCTTCGTCGGTCCGGACCAGGCGGGGGAGCTGGTCGACTCCATCGAGGACGTGCTCGCCAAGAGGCCTGCGGCACGACGGGTCGACGCGAGCGGGAGCATCGCGGACACGCTCACCGCAGTGCGAGCACTGCTGCGGTCCTAGGGCGCTCCGGGCAATGTCCACATGAGCGCCTCGGCCAGCTCGTGCGGATGGCTGAGCATCGCGCAGTGGCAGCCGGGGACCTCCTGCGCCTCGATGCCCAGACGCTCGCGGGTCACCCGGTGCAGGAGCTCCGCGGGGAAGAAGCGGTCGTCCCGGCACACCAGGACGTGCGTGGGCACCGCAGGGTGCTGTGCGAGCGGCCACGGCGCCTGCGAGGAGGTCATCGTCTGTCCGCGCGAGCGCCGCATCGCCTCGTCGGCGAGCTCCCGCGGCACCTGGTGGTAGAAGCTCAGGTACGGGTCCTCGTGCCCGGTGAGCCCGCCGTCGAGCCGGGCCTGCTCCGTGACCGCCTCGGCATAGCCGGTGTTCTCCCACCAGTCGGCCGGGCGCTCGCCGGGTGAGGGGATCATCGCGGCCACGTAGATCAGCTGCGAGGCCGCGAGCCGCTCGGCCACCAGCGCCGCGGTGAAGCCCCCGAAGGAATGCCCCACGACCACCAGGTCCTCGCACTCACCGATCGCGTCCACGACGGTCTGCACGAACTCTTCGAGCCCGGCGGCCTCGTCCTCGCTGGGCAGGTCCGGGGCGACGACCTGATGGCCGCGCGCCCTCAGCTCCGCGGCCACCAGGTGCCAGGACCAGCCCACGTCCCCGGCCCCGTGGATCAGCGCGAAGGTGGCCACGAGTGCACCTCAGTCCCCGAGGATCGCGCCCGTCGAGGCGGACTTCACGAGCTTGACGTACTTGCCCAGCACGCCCTTGGTGAACTTCGGCGGCAGCGGCTCCCAGCCCTCGCGGCGCTCCTCCATCTCCGCCTCGTCGACGAGCAGGTCCAGCGCCCCGGAGCCCACGTCGAGCCGGATCCGGTCGCCGTCGCGCACGAAGGCGATCGGCCCGCCGTCCACGGCCTCCGGGGCGATGTGGCCCACGCACAGCCCGGTGGTGCCGCCGGAGAAGCGGCCGTCGGTCATCAGCAGCACGTCCTTGCCGAGCCCTGCGCCCTTGATCGCGCCGGTGATCGCGAGCATCTCGCGCATGCCCGGCCCGCCCT
>CAZHSL010000046.1:0-12642 GCA_964535185.1 uncultured Corynebacterium sp. | reverse complement strand
CGCCGGGGACGGCGCGGCGCTGCCGCTGGATCTCGTAGAGCGCGATGGAGCCGGCCACGGCCGCGTTCAGGGAGGAGGCGGAGCCGCCGATCGGGATCTCGGCGATCACGTCGCAGGCCTCCCGCCAGCCGGCGCTCATGCCCACGGTCTCGTTCCCGACGACGACCAGGGTGGGGCCGGTGAGGTCCTCCGCGGACAGCTCGTGCCCTCCCGCCTCGTCGAGGCCGACGATTCTCCATCGCTCCCCCAGCGCCCGCCGCGAGCCGATCCACTCCAGCACCTGCCGATGGGAGGCCGCGCGCAGCACGGGCCGGGCGAAGATGGATCCGGTGCTGGCGCGGATCGCCGCCGGATCCCAGGCATCGGCGCTGTGCCCGGTCAGCACGAGGGCCTCGGCACCGAGTGCATCGATAGAGCGGGCCAGCGATCCGATGTTGCCGGGCCCGGAGGGCCGGTCGAACACCACCACCACCGAGGACCCGGTGGGAGTGATCCGGTCGAGGTCGTCGGAGGGCACCGCGGCCAGGGCCAGCAGCTCCGGTGCGCCGTCGTCCCGCTCCCCCAGTTCGGCCATCAGCTCGGGAGCGACCTCGATCACCGGCGCGAGAGGGCTCTCGAGCAGCTCCCGTGCCCAGCGGGAGGGTCGGGGACGGGCATCGGACAGCAGCGCACGGATCTCGACCCCGTGCGCGATCGCCTGGGTGATCGGCCGCACACCCTGGATCAGCATCTCGCCGCTGCGGGTGCGCTTGGTGCGGTTGGTCAGCAGCGACTGCCATTGCTGGAACAGGGCGTTGCGCCGCTCGATCCGTGCCGGCAGGGAGGGACGCCGCTCGTTCCCGGCGGCGTGTCGCCGTGTCATGCCCCGGCCCCGTCGTAGCCGCGCTGCCGCCACGCTTCGTAGACGGCGATCGAGACCGCGTTGGCGAGGTTCAGCGAGCGCCGCGCGGGCAGCATCGGGATCCGGACGCGCGAGGTGACCCGCGGATGGTTCAGCACCTCGTCGGGCAGCCCTGTCGGCTCGGTGCCGAACAGGAGCACGTCCTCCCGCGCGTACTGGATGCTCTCGAAGCTGACGTCGGTGTGGGCGGAGAAGGCGAACACGCGGGCGTCCGGCAGCGCGGAGAGTGCCTGGTCGACGTCGGCATGGATGCGCACGTCCGCGAGATCGTGGTAGTCCAGCCCGGCCCGGCGGAGCTTGGCGTCCTCGAGGTCGAAGCCGAGGGGCTCGATGAGATGGAGGCGGGCGCCGGTGACGGCGGAGAGACGGATCGCATTGCCGGTGTTCCCGGCGATCGCCGGCTCATGGAGGAAGACGTGGACCATGGCGCAGATTCTCCCACGCGGCTCCTCCCGCGCGGTCTCGCGCGGCAATCCGCCCGGGACGGCGAAGAGCCCCGATCCACTCGGTGGATCGGGGCTCGCATCGCGTGTCCGAGGGGGGACTTGAACCCCCACGCCCTAGAACGGGCACTAGCACCTCAAGCTAGCGCGTCTACCAATTCCGCCACCCGGACGGGTGATCGCCGCAGCGACGAGAGCAGATTAGCACGGCGATGACCGTGCCCCCGCACCGGAAGCGGCCCTGCCTGGGGGAACGTGAAGACAATCACGCCGGAACGTCGACGCGGCCACCTGCCATGATCCCCTGCAGCACGGCCAGTGCGGCATCGATGCTGGAGGTGAGCGACGACGGGATCGGCTCGGACTGCTGGTCCGCGCGGCGGAGCCGCTCGGCGAGATCCTGCAGCGCCGCCGCGGCGAGCACCGTCATCGTCGGGTCGGGAGCGTCCGGGCCCGCGGGATCCCAGGACCGCATCCGGGCGAGCACGTCGCCGAGCTCCTCGGCCGCTCCGCCCCGGCCGGGCGAGAGCAGATCGACCCGGGCCCGTGCGGCCAGCGCGGTGCACCGGCGCAGGAGCAGTGTGGCGGTCTCGGTATCGGGCCCGTGGTGCGCCGTCATGATCTCGTCCTGCGCCCCGCGTGCCCGCTCCATGGTGACCCTCTCGTGTGCGTCCGGGGCTCCGTCGGAGCCTGTGCGACGCAGATCACTTTACTCACGCTTTACTCATCGGGGCAAGCCCCGATCGCGCCTCAGAGGCGTCGATACCCGACATCGCGGGCGAGCTCCTGCCGTGCGGCGGCGAGCATCCGGCCGACCGGTGCGGCGTGGACGCCGAGCATCGAACGCAGCTGCATGTCCGCCTGATGGGCGAGCATCTCGAGCCCGTCGGCGACCTCTCCCCCGGCCGCAGCCACCACGGCCGCGATCGGAGCCGGCCAGGGATCGTAGAGCACGTCCAACAGCACCCCGGGCTGCGGCAGGGATGCGGCCTCCCGCCACTGCGCGGCCACCGCCTCGGCCCCGCCGATCGCGAGCGCGCTGACCACAGTGTCCGCCTCGAGCACCTCGTGGTGCCGGTCCCAGGGGATGCGGCGGGCCTCGACCCCGCGCTCACGCGCGAACTCCTCGAGCGGGTTCAGCTTCTCCGGGGAGCGGGCGGAGAGCAGCACGGTCCGCGCACCCAGCTCGAGCAGGGCCGCGACCGCGCTGAGCGCTGTCGCGCCCGAGCCGAGCACCGCCCCGCTGCCTCCCTCGCGCGCGCCGTGATCGCGCAGCGCCGCCACGATGCCGTGCACGTCATGGTTCTCGGCACGCCAGCTGCCGTCCTCCCGGCGCAGCAGGGTGTTGGACACCCGCAGGGCGCGGGAGGCGGCATCCGTCTCGGCCGCCAGGGCGAAGGCCTCGGGCTTGCCGGGCATGGTCACGCTGAGGCCGCTCAGCTCCCGGCCCGGGCCGTGCAGCAGGAACGCCTCGAGGGCGCCGGCGGGCACCTCGTGCCGCTCGTAGACCGCATCGCGCACATCCAGCGCGGCGTATGCGGTCCGGTGCAGGACGGGTGAGAGCGAGTGACCGACCGGGGAGCCGACCACGGCGAAGCGACGCGGTTCCATCAGTTCGCCGCCTCCCAGGCCTGCCACTCCTCGACGTTCTGCTCGTGCTCCGCCCAGGTGGCCGCGAACTTCGTCTCCCCGGTCTCCGTGTTGACGCTGACGAAGTACAGCCAGTCCCCCTCCGGCGGGTCGACGGCGGCGTCGAGGGCCCCTGCGCCGGGAGCGGCGATCGGCCCGGGCGGCAGCCCGGTGTGGCGGTAGGTGTTGTAGGGGCTGTCGGAGGCCCGCTCCTCGTCGGTGGTGGCGACGCTCCCCGACTTCCCGGCCGCGTAGTGGACGGTCGAGTCGAACTGGAGCTTCATCGGGGTGCCGTCGGCCTCCCCGGCACCGGCGAGCCGGTTCTCGATGGTGCGCACGACCTTGCCGTAGTCCTCGGGCCGCCGCACCTCCAGCTCCGCGAGCGAGGCCACGGTGAGGGTGCGGTGCCACTCGTCCTCGGGGATCTCCCGTGCGGTGAGCTCCTCCTCCATCCGGCCCCACATCATCGCGATGACGTCCTCGGCGGTCTGGTCCTCGTAGATGTCATAGCGGCCCGGCCACAGGTAGCCCTCGAGGCTGCCGGCCTTGTTCTCCGGGATCCCGTACGAGGTGTAGTCCTCGGCCGCGTGCTCGAAGTCCTCGACCGGGATCCCGGTCTCTGCGGAGACCAGCTCCCAGATCTCGGTGAGGCGCTTGCCCTCGGGGATGATCACCCGGTGGCCTGCCAGGTTCGCGGGATCCATCAGGGCGTTGAGCGCATCGGCCGAGGTCATCTCGAGCTTGAGCGTGTAGATGCCGGGTTCGATCTGTGCGGCGTCCGGGGTGTTGCTGAAGAGGTTGACGAACGGTCCGGGGGACTTGATGACCCCTTCCTCCACGAGCGTGTCCGCGATGTCCGTGCCGGTGTCGCCCTCGGCGACCTCGACCGCGGCCTCGCCGTGGCCGGGCCCCTCGAAGTCGCGGGCCTCCTCCTCGACGCTGACGTTGGAGGTCACCCAGCGGTATCCCTCGATCCCGCCGTAGGTGAGGCCTCCCAGCACCAGCAGCACCAGCAGCATCGGCAGCGCCCGCCGCAGGAAGCCGCCGCGCCGCGGAGCCCTGCGACGCCCGCGGCGGCGGGACTGCTTCGACTCGCCCTGCGTCTCGGCGATCTCGTCGAGCGAGAGGTCCTCGTCGTTCATCCGGCATCCTCCTGGGTCGGGTCCGGGGCGGTCGCGGGATCGACCCGCTCTCCGGTGCGCGCACCGGTGGACCGCTCGGTGTCCAGCGCCTGCTGGAGGATCATCACGGCGGCGACCTGATCCACGACCTGGCGGTGCTTCCTGCCCTTGCGGCCCGAGCTGTGCAGGGCCTTGTGCGCCGAGACCGTGGTCAGCCGTTCGTCGATGAGCCTGACCTCGGTGCCCGCGGCCCCGTCGGTCAGCGCTGCGGCGAGCTCCGCGGCGAAGTCCCGTGCCTTCCGGGCCGCGTCGCCCTCGGAGCCGTTGAGGGATCTCGGGAGCCCCACCATGATGACACGGGCCTCCGCCTCGAGCGCCTCCTGCGCGACACGCCGCACGGCCGTGTCGCGCTCGAGCGTCTCGACGGGGGTCGCGATCATGCCGTCCAGATCGCTGCGGGCGAGGCCGACGCGGACATCGCCCACGTCGACCCCGAGCCGGACGCCGCGGGGCAGGCCCGGGGCGTCCTCCGCCGATCGGGAGCCGGGGATGGTCATGCGGTGCGGGCCGCTTCGATCGCCGCACGCACCGCGGTGAGTGCCGCAGGGATGCGGGCGGGCTCCCCGCCTCCGCCCTGGGCCATGTCGGGCTTGCCGCCGCCGCGGCCGCCCATCGCCGCCGCTGCGTCGCGCAGGATCGCCCCGGCCGCCAGCCCCCGCTCACGGGCCGCCGCGTTGGTGGCGATCACGAGCGCGGCACGGCCGCCCTCGTGCCCGGCGACCGCGACGGTCACCGGCATGTCCTCGCCCAGCCGGCTGCGCAGATCCAGGGCCAGGGTGCGCAGGTCCCCCGCGCCGACGCCCTCGCCGGCGTCGTGCGCGAGCAGGCGCACGCCGTCGACGTCGGCCGCGGTCTCGACGAGCCTGCCGGCCTCGGCCTGCAGCTGCTGGCCGCGCAGGGACGAGAGCTGCTTCTCCATGTCCTTCACCCTCTGCGTGAGGGAGCGGACGCGCTCGGGCAGCTCCTCGGCGGCACCGACCTTCAGCAGCTCGGACAGCTGGGAGACCAGGGCGTGCTCCTTGGCCTGGTGGCGATAGGCGGACAGCCCCACCAGAGCGTCCACGCGGCGCACCCCGCTGCCGATCGACGCCTCGCCCATCAGCTGGACGGTGCCGATCGCGCCGGTGCTGGCGACATGCGTGCCGCCGCACAGCTCGCGGGACCAGTCCCCGCCGATGGACACGACGCGGACGATCTCGCCGTACTTCTCGCCGAACAGCGCCTGGGCGCCGAGGGCCTTGGCTTCGTCCAGCGACATCTGCTGGTCGGTGACGGTCAGCTCGTCCTGCAGCAGGGTGTTGACCCGGCCCTCGATCTGCTCGAGGACGGACTTGGGCACCGACTGCCCGTAGCGGAAGTCGAAGCGCATCCGCCCGGGCGAGTTCTCGGAGCCGGCCTGGGTGGCGCTCCCGCCGAGCTCCTCACGCAGGGACTCGTGGACCATGTGCGTGGCGGTGTGCGCCCGGGCGATCGCACCGCGGCGCTCCGCGTCGATCGTCGCGATCGCCGACGCGCCCTGCGCCAGCTCGCCCTCGACCAGACGGCCGCGGTGGACGATGAGACCGCGCACGGGCTTCTGCACGTCGTCGACCTCGATCAGACCGCCCCCGGTCAGGGAGATCTGGCCCTGGTCCGCGAGCTGGCCGCCGGCCTCGGCGTAGAACGGGGTCGAGGCGAGCACCACCTCGACCTGGGCGGGGGCCTGGACGGAGTCGACCAGCGCGCCGTCCACCAGGACGGATTCGACGGTGGTCGCGACCGTGTCCTCGGTGTAGCCGAGGAAGGGGACCTCGCCGCCGCGCTGGCTGAGGAGGCGGTTGTAGATCGCGGTGTCGGTGTGCCCGGCCTTCTTCGCCGCCGCATCGGCACGGGCCCGCTCGCGCTGCTCCTGCATCGCGCTGCGGAAGGCGTCGGCGTCGACCTGCAGACCGACCTCCTCGGCCATCTCCATGGTGAGATCGATGGGGAAGCCGTAGGTGTCGTGCAGGCGGAAGGCGTCCTCGCCGGGCAGCACCCGGCCGCCCTCCTCCTTCACCGCCGAGACGACGCCGTCGAAGAGGGTGGTGCCGGTCTCGAGGGTGCGGCGGAACGCGTCCTCCTCGGCGTAGACGATCTCGCTGATGCGCGCGAAGTCCGCCTCGATCTCCGGGTAGGACTCGGCCATCAGGGCCTTGGAGATCGGCAGCAGCTCGGGCATGGACCGCTCGGTGAAGCCGAGCAGTCGCATCGAGCGCACCGCGCGACGGATCAGGCGGCGCAGCACGTAGCCGCGGCCCTCGTTGCCGGGGCGCACCCCGTCGGCCACGAGCATCAGGGCGCTGCGCACGTGGTCGCCGATGATGCGCATGTGCACGTCGTCCTCGCCGTCGGCGCCGTAGACGCGGCCGGAGAGCTCCTGGGCCTTCTCGATGACGGGGAAGATCTGGTCGATCTCGTACATGTTCTCGCGGCCCTGGAGCAGGTACGCGACGCGCTCCACCCCGAGGCCGGTGTCGATCGACTTCTGGTCCAGCTCGCCGAGCAGGGGGTAGTCCTTGCCCGAGCCCTCGCCGCGCAGGTACTGGTCGAAGACCAGGTTCCAGATCTCGATGTAGCGGTCCTCGGCCTTCTCGTCCCCGGGCCACTCGGGGACGGTCCCGGTCACCGCGTCGGGGCCGTACTCGGCCCCGCGGTCGAAGTGCCATTCGCCGCAGGGTCCCGCCGGGCCGGGCTGCCCGGTGTCCCAGAAGATCTCCTCGCGGGGCAGCCGCACCACCCGCTGCGGGTCCAGGCCGATCACCTCGGTGACGTGGCGGTAGGACTCCTCGTCCTGCTCCCAGACGGTGAACCACAGCCGCTCCGGGTCGAATCCGAGCCCGCCCTGGTCCTGGGCGGTGGTGAGGAACTCCCAGGAGAGGTCGATCGCCCCGGCCTTGAAGTAGTCGCCGAAGGAGAAGTTGCCCGCCATCTGGAAGAAGGTGCCGTGCCGCGTGGTGCGGCCGACGTTCTCGATGTCGTTGGTGCGGATGCACTTCTGGACGCTCGCGGCACGCGGGTACGGCGCCTTCTCCGTCCCGACGATGTAGGGGATGAAGGGCACCATCCCGGCGATCGTGAACAGGATCGAGGGGTCGGAGGACACCAGCGAGGCGCTGGGGACGATCTCGTGGTCCTTCTTCGCGAAGAAGTCGAGCCAGCGGCGGTGGATCTCGGAGGTGCGCATGGGCGGAGGTGTCCTTCCTGGGCTGCGGGCGGAGCGGCAGCGGCGGAGTGCGAGAGGGACGGGGGTCAGGGAGCCGTCGGCGATGACACGAAGGCCCCGGTCAGGGTACCGGAGTACACCCGCCGGGGCCTGTCGCGCCGCGGTTGTTCGAGGTCAGCGCGCGTAGTACTCGACGACCATCTGGACGTCGACGGTCACGGGGACCTCGGCGCGCTTCGGGCGCGCCACGAGCTGGGCCTTCAGCTCGGAGAGCTCGACCGAGAGGTACGAGGGCACGGCGGCCAGCACGTCGGAGTTGCCGCCCTCCGCAGCGATCTGGAAGGGCTCCATCGCCTGGGACTTGGGCTTGATCTGGATGGTCTGGCCCGGCGACACGCGGAAGGACGGGCGGTCCACCAGCTTGCCGTCGACCAGGACGTGGCGGTGCACGACGGCCTGACGGGCCTGCAGGGTGGTGCGGGCGAAGCCGGCGCGCAGCACGAGCGCGTCCAGGCGCATCTCCAGCAGCTCGACCATGCTCTCACCGGTCAGGCCCGGCTCCTTCTTGGCGTCCAGGTAGGCGCGATGCAGCTGCTTCTCGCGCAGGCCGTACTGGGCGCGCAGACGCTGCTTCTCCTTGAGCCGCACGGCGTAGTCGGACTCGGTGCGACGACGGGCACGGCCGTGCTCGCCCGGGGGGTACGGGCGCTTCTCGAAGTACTTGACGGACTTCGGGGTCAGCGGGAGCCCGAGGGCTCGGGAGAGGCGCGCCTGGCGGCGCGCACGGGTGACGTTGGTCACGAGGTATACCTCTTGTTCGCGTGTGGTGAATCCAGTCTTGCAGCCGCGGATTCAGCGACCCACCTTACCGCAGGCCCTCCGCCCGGTCCACGCTCGACCGGCCTGGTCACACGGGAAGGTGCTGTGGGGTCGCTCACGCGCGGCGGCGGTCGCGGAGTATCCCGCGCAGCGCCTCGACCCGCCGGGCGGTGCGCTCCTCGTGGCCATGGGTGGTGGGGCGGTAGTAGTCCACGCCCACCAGGTCGTCGGGCGCGTACTGCTGAGTGACCACTCCGTGCGGCCCGTCGTGCGCGTAGCGGTACTCGACGCCGTGGCCGAGCTTCTCGGCACCGGCGTAGTGGGCGTCGCGCAGATGAGCCGGGACCTCCTGCCCCTTCCCTGCGCGCACGTCCGCGATCGCGGCATCCAGGGCCTTGTAGGAGGCGTTGGACTTGGGGGCGGTGGCGATGTGCACGACGGCCTGGGCGAGCGGGATCCGCCCTTCGGGCATGCCCAGCATCTGCACGGCCTGCATCGCGGCGACCGCGACCTGCAATGCGGAGGGGTCGGCCATGCCCACCTCCTCGCCGGCCGCGATCACCACCCGGCGGGCGATGAAGCGGGGGTCCTCCCCCGCCTCGATCATGCGCGCCAGGTAGTGCAGCGCGGCGTCGACGTCGCTGCCGCGCATCGACTTGATGAACGCGCTGGTGACGTCGTAGTGCTGGTCGCCGGCGCGGTCGTAGCGCACCGCGGCGCGGTTGACGGCCTGCGCGAGGGTGGCGGCATCGATCTCCGCGGAGTCCTTCATCAGCGCGGCGGCCGCGGCGGCCTCGAGCGAGGTGAGGATCTTGCGGGCGTCGCCCCCGCCCAGGCGCAGCAGCGCCTCGCGGGCGTCGTCCGTCAGGGTGACGGCGCCGTCCAGTCCGCGCTCGTCCGCCAGCGCCCGGTCCACCAGTGAATCCAGGTCCTCGCGTCCGAGGGAGTCGAGGGTGAGCACGATCGAGCGGGACAGCAGCGGGGAGATCACCGAGAAGTACGGGTTCTCCGTGGTCGCGGCGATGAGCGTGACCCAGCGGTTCTCGACGCTGGGCAGCAGGGCGTCCTGCTGGGACTTCGAGAAGCGGTGGACCTCGTCGACGAACAGTACGGTCTCGCGGCCGACGGTCCGCAGCCGGGAGCGGGCCTGATCGACCACCTCGCGGATGTCCTTGACGCCGGCGAGCACGGCGGAGATCTCGACGAACTCGCGGTCGCCGGACTGGGCGACGACGTAGGCGAGCGTGGTCTTGCCGGTGCCGGGCGGACCCCACAGGATCACCGAGGCCGGTGCGGTGCGGGTGTCGTCGGTGGAGACCAGGCGGCGCAGGGGGCTGCCGGGCTCGAGCGCGTCGTGCTGACCGACCACCTCGTCGAGGGAGCGCGGCCGCATCCGCACCGCGAGCGGCGCGCGGTGGTCGCGGTTGCGGTCCGAGAGGGTGCGCGGGGCGGGCGCATCGCCGCTGAGGGAGAAGAGGTCCTCGTCCATGCCCTCAGGGTAGGCCGCTCCACTGACGGCGCGCGTCGCAGCCCGGCCCGCACCTGCAGCCCGGCGCGATGGCGGTCACGGCCGGGCTGGTGTGGTGGGGCGGGCTGGTCAGAAAGGTGGTGGGCCGGGGTCGTCCCAGGGGTCGGGTGGGTGTTCGGTCCTGTGCGCGGGTCGTCGGTGGGGCGTGCGGGGGCTCGCTGGGTCTATGTCGAAGGGCTCGCCGGGTGGGTGCTGCTCGCTGGTGGCGGGTGGTCGGAGTGGGATCACCCGGTGGGTGGTGGTGCGGCCCGGGGGTTCGGGGCCGGTCAGTTCGGGGCTGGTCGGTTCGGGTGCTGTGGTGATCGGCTCGGTGGCGGGGTCGGCGGCGTGGGTGCCGCGGAGGTAGCTGGTCCAGGCCTGGGCGAGGTCTTCGGCGATCTGGATGCTGGCGGTGTCGAGGTCGTCGATGACGGTGATGGCGTCGCCGCTGGTGCCGATGCTCCACCTGGTCCGGCCGGGCTCGGTGGGGGTGGTGGGCAGTCGGGTGGGGTCCAGCAGGCCGTTGGTCTTGTCGAGGTGGTGCTGCCAGCACAGCAGGTGGAGGTTCTCGATCTCGGTGAGACCGCCCTCCCCCTCGGTGCCGCGCAGGCATTCCTCGATGTGGTCGCATTCGGAGGCCCACGAGGTCGGCCGGGTGCAGCCCGGCACCGCGCACATGCTGTGGCGCAGCCGGAGATGTTCGAGCATCGCGGCCGTGGGCTGGTATCTCTGGGCCGGCAGGGGCAGGAACGCACCGGTGGCCCCGTCGGCCAGGACCCGGTACCAGGTCTGTTCATTCCCGGCGAGGGAGCGTGCCATCGAGGGTGGCAGCGGGATCGTGCCCTCGAGCATCCCCGGCTCATCCGAGGCACCCAGCAGCGTCAGGGCCGGGACGGTGAGGTTCAACCGGAACCGGCCCGCCGGGACCGTGACCCCCTCGAGGTCCAGACCCGCTCCGGCCAGCAACGCGAAACGCAGCTCGCCCAGCGGCAGGGCCCGGCCCGTCTCCTCCACCCGATCGTCCGGATCGTGCGGGATCGGCGTGCCCTCCCGCAGCGCGGTGCGCTGGGCCCGCTGGACCGCGCGAGCGGACTCGTCCAGCCGCTTCCACTGCGCGAGGATCTCGGGGATCGGGCCGTGGATCTGGATCGTGCCCATGCCCGGCTCGGTGCTGGGCAGCAGCTCCACCGTCCGGGTGAGGCAGGACAGCGGGTCAGGGCGCTGCTCGCGCTGTTCGAGCAGGGTGATGAGCTTCTTCAACAGGGTGAAGAATCGTTCCGGACTGATATCCGCAGACCAGGACGCCACCGCGATATCCAGATTCCTGCGCGAGGCGTCCGACAATGCACGGGAGGAGCGGAGCATCTTCTGGAACCAGGCCGAGGGCATATCCCCCTCCCCCAGTGCCGCAAGGCAACGCGGGAACAGATGCACTGCCTGATACCCGTCCCGCAGCTGCCATCCCGCCGCGCTGCCGGTGATGCGCAGTGCCAGCGCCGCACGGGTGGTGTCCACGGAATCCAGCTCCGTGACCTCCTCGTACTCGCCGTCGTGCTGATACAGCTCCGACAACGCGCGGTGCTTCTCGGCCAGGGCCCGGGCTTCCTGCACCTGCGCATCCCATACCCGCTGCGTGGCCGCGCTGAGCTGGGGCTCCTCGATGCTTCCGCCCCGCCGCGGCAGGTCCTGACGGGTCAGCTCCTGCCGGGCACGCACCTCCCGCAGGTGCGGGGGCAGCGAGGCGAGGAACGCTTCGACCGCCATGTCCTCCAGGCCATCCCGGCGATCCCCGTCGTCGCCGTCGAAGGGCGGGCTTGTGGCCACGACCGCGCTCATCACTACCCACCCCCTTCGCGCTGCCTCGCGGTAGATCACGACCCTCGGTGGTCGTGAGCGGCGGGCTCCTGCGCCCGACCGACACCACGACTTTATCGAGACACCCCGACAACCGACAGAGCACACAGCAATTGTGGATAACCACGAACCGCCGCAGAAGAACGGGGTCAGAGAGCGCCGGATTGCGTGTTCCGAACGCATTCTTTCCTCCACAGCGAAGAGTTATCCACAATGGGCAGGGAACGGCAGGCGCCACGCAGCCGCGTCATCGCCTCAGGACGAGTCCCGCCCCGTCGGCCCGCCCTGTCAACCCGCCGTCGGCCCCCACTGCGCCGCGAGCTCCTCCGAGCCGCGCGCAAGCATCAGGACGTCGGCCCCGACCAGCAGGAAGTCGGCCCCGGCCTCGACATAGCCCCGGGCCATGTCCGGGTCGAAGGCGTTCACCCCCACGGGCACCCCGGCCGAGCGGGCGGCCTCGATGCAGCGGCGCACGGCGGCGGCCACGTCGGGGTGCGACTGCTGCCCGAGCAGACCCATCGAGGCGGAGAGGTCGGAGGGGCCCACGAAGATGCCGTCGATCCCGTCGACCGCGAGGATGTCCTCGATGTTCTCCACCGCCTCGGCGGACTCGATCTGCACGAACAGCGCCACGTGCTGCGCGGCATCGCCCAGGTAGCCCTCCACCCGGTTCCAGCGGGCCGAGCGGGACAGCGCCGAGCCCACGCCGCGGCGCCCCCGCGGCGGGTAGTGCACGGCCTCGACCATCGACCTCGCCTGCTCGGCGGTCGAGACCATCGGCACCAGCAGGTTCTGCGCGCCCTGGTCGAGCACCTGCTTGATCACCACCGTCTCCCCCACGGGGACCCGCACCATCGGGGTGATCGGGTAAGCGGCGATCGCCTGCAGCTGGGCGAGCACCGAGCCCAGGGACACCGGCGAGTGCTCCATGTCGATCAGCAGCCAGTCCAGGCCGGAGCCGGCGGCGATCTCGGCCACCAGCGGGCTGCCGCTGCACAGCCACATCCCGGCCAGCGGGCGGCGGGACTCCCC
This sequence comes from uncultured Corynebacterium sp., assembly GCA_964535185.1. Classification (GTDB taxonomy): domain Bacteria; phylum Actinomycetota; class Actinomycetes; order Actinomycetales; family Dermabacteraceae; genus Brachybacterium. Next base: position 95 of record CAZHSL010000046.1, on the reverse strand, counting down.
CGCAGTGAGCTGGGCCGCGAGCTGCTCGCGGAACGTCGGGGTCAGACGAAACGGCATGTGATGCTCCCCAGGTCTCGGTAGTCCGCCAGGACGGT
>CAZHSL010000045.1:0-12670 GCA_964535185.1 uncultured Corynebacterium sp. | reverse complement strand
ATGCATGCCCCCGAGGACTACCGGCTCGAGGAGCGCCCGGTGCCGACCCCCGCCGCCGACGAGCTGCTCATCCGCGTCGAGGCCACCGGGGTGTGCGCGAGCGACCTCAAGGCCTACGCCGGCGCCGCCAAGTTCTGGGGCGACGAGAACCGCGACCGCTGGGTCGAGCCCGGGATCATCCCCGGTCACGAGATCACCGGCGAAGTCGTCACGGGCTCCGCGGAGGCGCTGGCCCACCACGGCGTGTCCGTCGGCGACCGCATCGTCGTCGAGCAGATCGTCCCCTGCGGCGAGTGCATGTACTGCGCCCGCGGCTGGTACTGGATGTGCGCCCCGCACGACATGTTCGGGTTCAAGAAGTTCAACGGCGGGATGGCCGAGTACATGACCGTGCCGTCCCTGGCGCGCGCCCACCGCATCTCGAAGGAGATCGCCCCACAGCACGCCGCGTACGCGGAGCCGCTGTCCTGCGCGCTGCACGCCGTCGAGCGCGCCGAGATCCTCTTCGACGACGTGGTCGTGGTCGCGGGGGCCGGCCCGATCGGCCTCGGCGCCACCATCGGCGCGGCGCACAAGAGCCCGAAACTGCTCGTCGTGCTCGACTTCGACGACGACAAGCTCGCGCTCGCGAAGAAGTGCGGCGCGGACCTCACCCTCAACCTCACGCAGGTCGACGTCCAGCAGGAGATCCGTGACCTCACCGGCGGCTACGGTGCCGACGTGTACATCGAGTGCACCGGCCACCCCAGCGCCGTCCCGCAGGGCCTGAACCTGCTGCGCAAGCTCGGCCGCTTCGTCGAGTACTCCGTGTTCAAGGAGAACGTCTCGGTGGACTGGTCGATCATCTCCGACGACAAGGAGCTCGACGTGCGCGGCGCCCACCTCGGCCCGCACACCTGGCCCGGCGCCATCAAGATCATCGAGAAGGGGAACCTCCCGCTCGAGGACATCTGCACCCACCAGTTCGGCCTCGCGGACTTCCAGAAGGCGCTCGACGCCGTCGCGGACTCCGCCGGCTCCTCGGTCAAGGTCTCGATCGTCCCCGGCCTCTGACCTGCCCGGACGGCGGCCGCCGCCGAGCCCGTCGGCCCCTGCGCCGACCCCGGCGGGGCCGCCCTCCCCACCTCCTCACCCGCACATAGGAGTGCCATGAGCACCGCATCCTCCACGACCTCCGACGGCTCGGCCGTCCCCGCCGCCGGCTCGGCGCAGGAGACCTTCCTGGACCGGCTCGGCTTCCCCCACGCGCTGCGCTGGGGCTTCCTGGGCGTGCTGATCTTCATGACCGGCAACGGCGTCGAGTCCAACTTCGTCTCCCCGCACATCGCCAACGCCTTCGGCGGCGGTGACGACAAGATCAACCTCGCCGCCACCATCATCACGATGTACAGCCTCGCGGTGCTGATCGGCTCCTACCTCGCCGGCGCGCTGTCGGACCTCTGGGGCCCGCGCCGAGTGATGGCGCTCGGCTTCGCAGTCTGGGTCGTGTTCGAACTCGCTTTCCTCCTGGCGCTGGAGACCGATTCCTCCTTCCTGGTCGGGGCGGCCTACTTCTTCCGCGGTTTCGGCTTCCCGCTGTTCGCCTTCGCCTTCCTGGTATGGATCAACGCCGTCGTGGACAAGCGCCGCAACGGCACCGCCGTCGGCTGGTTCTACGTCATGTTCACCGGCGGTCTGCCCACCCTGGGCTCGCTCGTGGCCGTGTTCCTGATCCCGAGCTTCGGCGGCGGCTTCTCCGGCCAGACGTGGACCATGATCGCCTCCACCGTCATCGTCGCGATCGGCTTCTGCATCGCCTGGTTCGGGGTGAAGGAGCGCCACGGCTCCCTCCGTCTGGCCCCCGAGGGAGAGAGCGCCGGCGCCGTCATCTTCTCCGGCCTGCGCCTGACCTTCACCAACAAGCGCATCGCCATGGGCTTCCTGACCCGGCTGATCAACACCGCGCCCGAGTTCGGGATGTTCATCATCCTGCCCACCGTGATCGCGGTGCAGCTGGAGTGGGGAATGTCCCGCTGGCTGGTCATGACCACCGTCGTCTACGCCGGCAACATCCTGTTCAACGCCGCCTTCGGCGCGCTCGGCGACCGCATCGGCTGGACCACCACGGTGCGCTGGTTCGGCATCGTCGGCTCCGCGATCGGCCTGCTGCTGTGGTGGTACGTGCCCCACATCGTCCCGGCCGGTTCGGACTGGGGCTTCGTCGTCTCCGTCGCGGCCGGCACCGTCTTCGGCATCCTGCTGGCCGGCTTCGTGCCGCTCGGCGCGATCATGCCCGCCCTCGCCCCGAAGCACACCGGCGCCGCGATGGCGATGTACACCACCGCCGCAGGCGGCGCGACCTTCCTCGGCTCCGCCGTGGTCGCCGTGGTCCGCCCCTGGGGCGGCAACGTGGGCGTGGTCTGGGCCTTCGTGGTCCTCTACGGCCTCGCCTTCCTCATGACCTTCGCGCTGAAGGTCGATCAGCCCCGTGTCGGCAAGAAGGACCTCGCGGCCGACGACGCCTGAGCGGACGCCTCCGGGCCCGGCCCGCCCGGCCCGGAGGCGCCCCTCGCCCTCCCACCACCGCCCCACCGACTCCCGAAGGACGACAGCCATGGCTCCCAGCATCTCCCCCCTCTTCGATCTCACCGGCCGCACCGCGCTGGTCACCGGCGGCGCCAAGGGCCTCGGCCTGGCGATGGCCCGCGGCCTCGCCGAGCACGGCGCGCCGATCGTGCTGGCCGACATCGACGACGAGACCGGGCGCGCCGCGGCCGAGGAGCTCGCCGCCGCCACCGGCGTGGCCGTCTCCTACCGCCATCTCGACGTCACCGACCAGGCGATGGTCGAGAAGGTGGTCGCCGAGATCGACGACGAGGTCGGCGGCATCGAGATCCTGCTGAACAACGCCGGCCGCACCATCCATCACCCCCTCGAGGACGGCGACGGCGAGAAGTGGCACGCCGTGATGCGCCTGAACCTCGACGGCGTCTACCACGTGCTGTCGGCCGTGGGCCGGCGCATGCTCGAGCGCGGTCGCGGCAGCATCATCAACACCGGCTCCATGAGCGGGATCATCGCCAACGTCCCGCAGACCCAGGCCTCGTACAACGCCTCCAAGGCGGCGGTGCACAACCTCACCCGCAGCGCCGCGCTCGAGTGGGCCGAGCGGGGCGTGCGCGTCAACGCGATCGCGCCGGGGTACATGCGCACCGAGCTGACCCGCGGCTTCTACGAGGCCGGCGGCCCGCAGATCGACCAGTGGAACCTGATGACCCCGATGGGCCGGCCGGGGGAGCCGGAGGAGCTCGCCGGCGCCGCGGTGTACCTCGCGGCCGACGCCAGCAGCTTCGTCACCGGCTCGATCCTGTCGATCGACGGCGGCTACACCGCCGCCTGAGCCGGCGCACCCGCCGACGACCGCCTCGACCCACCGCCTGAGAGATGAGAGTGCTGTGACCTACCTGTTCGACGACCCGACCACCTTCCCCGCCGACGCCGTCGAAGGGCTGGTGGCGGCCCATCCCGAGGAACTGCTGCGCGTGCACGGCGGCGTGGTCAGAGCGAGGGCGACCCCGGCCGGGCAGCCGGCGCTGGTCGTCGGCGGCGGCTCCGGCCATTACCCGGCCTTCGCCGGCTGGGTGGGTCCGGGCTTCGCCCACGGAGCCCCGTGCGGGAACATCTTCTCCTCGCCGTCGGCCGACCAGGTCCACGCGGTGGCCCGCAACGCCGACGGCGGCGGCGGGGTGATCCTCGGCTTCGGCCACTACGCGGGGGACGTGCTCCACTTCGGTGCCGCCGCAGAGAAGCTGCGCGCCGAGGGCATCGACGTGCGCATCGTCGCGGTCAGCGACGACGTCGCCTCGGGGGAGGCGGGGGACCACCGCGACCGCCGCGGCATCGCCGGCGACCTCACGGTGTTCAAGATCGCCGGGGCCGCGATCCAGGCGGGGGCCGACCTCGACGAGGCAGAGCGCCTCGCCTGGAAGGCCAACGACGCCACCCGTTCGCTCGGCGTCGCCTTCGACGGCTGCACCCTGCCCGGCGCCGAGGACGCCCTGTTCCACGTGCCCGAGGGGGCGATGGCGATCGGCCTGGGCATCCACGGCGAGCCCGGCATCGACGAGCAGCCGATGCCGAGCGCGCAGGAGCTCGCGAGGATCCTCGTGGACGGCGTGCTCGAGGAGACCCCCGAGCTCGACTCCGACCGGGTCGCGGTGGTGCTCAATGGTCTGGGCACCGTGAAGCACGAGGAGATGTTCGTGGTGTGGAAGCACGCCTCCCGGCTCCTCGCGGAGGCGGGCCTGACGGTCGTGCGGCCCGAGGTGGGCGAGCACGTCACCAGCCTCGACATGGCAGGCCTGTCCCTGACCGTGACGCGGCTGGACGACGAGCTCGAGCAGCTCTGGCTGGCCCCGGCCGACGCCCCCGCCTTCCGCCGCGGCGGCACCGTGCCCGGCGACCTCGGCGAGGAGCGCGGCGAGATCTACACCCCCGGTGAGGACCCGATCCCCGATGCGAGCGAGGACTCCCGCACCTCCGCCGCCCGCATCCTCGAGGCCCTCGTCAGCATCGAGGAGCTGCTGGTCGAGCTCGAGCCGGAGCTGGGGCGCATGGACCAGGTCGCCGGGGACGGCGACCACGGGCAGGGCATGGTGCTCGGGATCCGGGCCGCCCGCGCGGCCGCCGAACGCGCCGTCCAGGGAGGCTGCGGCGCCCGCACAGCGCTGGTGCAGGCCGGGGCGGCCTGGTCCGCCGAGGCCGGCGGCACCTCGGGCGCCCTCTGGGGAGCGGCGCTGACCAGCCTCGGCAGCGCCCTGAGCGATGACGCCGCGGTCACCGGGGAGCAGCTGGTCACCGGGCTGGTGCAGGCGGTCGAGGCCGTCGAGCGGCTCGGCGGCGCCGTGCCCGGGGACAAGACCATGGTCGACGCTGCGGTGCCCTTCCGGGAGGCGCTCGCCCTCGCGCAGACCGGTCGCGGCGGGACCGCGGACGCCCCGGCGGAATCGGTCTCCCGATCGATCGTCGCGGCCGCGGCCCGGGCGGTCGAGGCCGCGGAGGCCACCGCCGACATCTCCGCGAGCAAGGGCCGCGCCCGCACTCATGGCGACAAGTCCGTCGGCACCCCCGACCCGGGGGCGATCTCGTTCGCGCGGATCGTCACCCGGCTGGGTGAGCAGCTGGCCGGCTGAGCCCGCGCAGGCCGGGACCGGTCGCACCACGCGGATCGTCCCCCGGCTGGGCCGCGCGCAGCGGACGGGCCTGCTCCGCACCGAGCGGTCGGCCGGCCTCGGCACCGGAACACACCCTCCCGGCAGGGCGTTGGGAGGAAGAGGCATGATCACGAAGGAGGCACACATGGGCTGGAAGATCGTCACCGGATCGGACAACGCCGGATACGGCCACAAGAGCGCGCTGAAGGAGCTGCTGGAGAACGACCCCCGCGTCGAGGAGGTCATCGACGTCGGCGTCACCGGGCGCGAGGACGGCACCTACTACCCGAACGTCGCCGTCGAGGCGGCGGAGAAGATCGCCGCCGGTGAGGCGGATCGGGCCCTGCTGGTCTGCGGCACGGGCCTGGGCGTCGCGATCGCGGCGAACAAGGTCCCCGGCGTCCGCGCCGTCACCGCGCACGACCTCTACTCCGTCCAGCGCTCCGTGCTCTCGAACAACGCACAGGTGCTGACGATGGGGGAGCGGGTCGTCGGCCTGGAGCTCGCGAAGGAGCTGGTCAAGGTGTGGCTGGACCTCGAGTTCGACCCGAACTCGTCCTCCGCCGCCAAGGTCGACGCGATCTGCGCCTACGACGGCTCGCTCGAGCAGAGCTGACCTCGAGGCCGGGGACCGGTCGCCCGCCCGGGGAGAGAGCCCGTGCCCGCACCGAGGGCCGGTCGCCGGGGCCGGGGCGTGCTGGGGCCGTTGCTGCTGAGTTGATCGACGATCCGTTCCACTTTCCTGGAACGGATCGTCGATCAAGTCCTCGGCGGTGTCGGTCCATTCCGACGCAGCGCACGTCCGCGCGATGGAAGTCCTCTCGTACCCGTTGCGGCGCGAGCGCCCTGCCGCCTACTCCGCGAGCGCCTTGCCGCGCTGCTCGGGCAGGGTGAACGCGGCGAGCGCGGCCAGCACGAAGAACACCGAGAAGGCCGCGAAGACGAACACCTGGCCGCCGGCCAGGAGGAACACCGGCACCAGGAACGGGGCGAGCATCGAGGCGATGCGGCCGAAGGCGGCGGCCGCGCCGGTGCCGGTGCCGCGCACGCGGGTGGGGTAGAGCTCCGGCCCGATCGCGTACAGCGCGCCCCAGGCGCCCAGGTTGAAGAAGCTCAGCGCGCAGCCGGCGGCGATGATCGTCCACTCCGTGTCCGCGAGCCCGTAGCAGGTGGCGGCCGCGGCGGAGCCCGCGAGGAAGACGGTGAGGGTCCAGCGCCGGCCCAGCACCTCGATCAGCCAGGCCGCCACCGCGTAGCCGGGGATCTGCGCGAGGGTGATGACGAGGGTGAAGGTGAAGGAGCGGGTGAGGTCGAACCCGCGGTCCACCAGCAGCGTCGGGATCCAGATGAACGCGCCGTAGTAGGACAGGTTGATGCAGAACCACACCGCCCACAGTCCGGCCGTGCGCGCCCGCAGCGGCGCCGACCAGATCCCGCCGGCGGCCTCGATGCGGTCGGCCGCCGGCACCTCGGCAGCTGCCCCTGCCCCGGCCGCTCGCGCCCCGGCCACGTCGGTCCCGGCCTCGGGCCGTGCCTGGGGATCACCCATCGAGACACTGACCCCCGCATCGATCCCCGCGGCGGCCTCGAAGCTGCGCACCACGCGCTCGGCCTCCTCGCTCCGCCCCTGCGCCTCCAGGAAGCGCACCGACTCGGGGGTGCCCAGCCGGATCACGAGCGAGTAGATCGCGGGCACCAGGCCGACCGCGAGCGCCCAGCGCCATCCCGTCGGCCCGGAGGCGGCGACGAAGGTGCCGATGACGGCGGCGAGGATCCAGCCCAGCGCCCAGAACGCCTCGAGCCAGACCACCACGCGGCCGCGGATCCGGGCCGGCGCGAACTCGCTCATCAGCGTCGAGGCGACCGGCAGCTCGGCACCGAGGCCGAGCCCCACCACGAAGCGCAGCGCGATGAGGACGCCGACGCCCATCGCGAGCGCGGAGGCGCCGGTCGCGAGACCGTAGATCAGCAGCGTCAGGGCGAAAACGGAGCGGCGGCCGATCCGGTCCGCGAGCAGGCCGCCCACGCTGGCACCGATCGCCATGCCCGCGAACCCGGCCGAGGCGATCAGCGAGCCGTCGGACTTGCTCAGCTCCCAGTGCACGCTCAGCGCCGCGATCACGAAGGAGATCAGTCCCACGTCCATCGCGTCCAGCGCCCAGCCGATGCCGGAGGCTCCCAGCAGCCGGCCGTGCTTGCGTGTGAAGGGCAGGCGGTCCAGGCGCTGCGACCTGGTCAGCGGGCCGTGAGCGGTGCCCGGGGGCTGGGCGGGCGCGGTCGAAGAGCGCATCGTCATCTCCGTCGACGGGGTGGGGCAGGGCAGGGCACATGATGGCCCATTCCGAGCCCGCGGCCTGAGGTCCGGGTCACACCGTGGCGGGACGGAGGGCGGCGTACACCCCTTCACTCCTGGTCAGGGTGAGGAAAAGAGGGAGGTTGCAGATGGGTCTCGGTGACCGCGGGCCGGACGGCGACACCGTCAGCGCCGCGACCAGCTCACCAGGTCCAGCTCCGCCTCCCCGCGCAGCACCGCGAGGGCGCGCAGCGTCCGCGCGGCACCCCAGGGCGAGAGCAGATGCGCCTCGGACTCGGGGATCAGCGCCCAGTCCTCGAGCTCCGCGGCCTCCGGCACCACGGTCGCCTCGAGCTCGGCGCGCGGGATCACGCCGGCGTCGAAGAGGAAGTGCACCCCCATCGGGGCGCTGCGCACCGCGCTCGAGGGGAGCCAGTCGACGCTCAGCAGCCGCCCCACCTCGACGTGGAGCCCGAGCTCCTCGAACACCTCCCGCTGGGCGCACTGCCGAGCGTCCTCGCCCGCGTCGACGCCGCCGCCGGGCAGCAGCCAGTGGTCGCGGTAGTTCGGCTTCTCGATCACCAGGTGGTCGTGCTCGTCGCGCAGGATCACCGCACCGGAGGTGATGGCCTTGGGGAGGGTCGCGAAGTAGGCGGGCTCGGGCAGCAGGCGGGGCATGGCGCCATCGTGTCATCCGGCGCGCACGAAGCGCAGGATCGTCCCGGCCGAGGCCTGGGCCAGCCGGTCCAGCCCCACCCGGGTGGCGACGGCGATCACCGGGTATCCGCCGGTGGTGGGGTGGTCCGGGCCGAAGACGACGGGCAGGCCCGACGGCGGCACCTGGATGGCACCGGGCACCATCGGTTCGCTCGGCAGCGTCCCGGAGCCGGACGGGGCGGGCAGCGGTTCCCCGTCCAGCCGCACTCCCACCCGGTCCGAGTCCGGCCGGACCGTCCAGCCGCCGGCCAGCAGATGGTCCAGGGCGGAGGCGCCCAGGAGACCGTCGCGGGGCCCGGCGTGCACCGGGACCTCGAGCTCGGGCGGGGGCGGCTGCGCCGCCGAGGCGTCGTCCGGCACCGGCGTCGGCACGGCGTCCAGCCCTCGCTCGGGGCCGACGAGCAGCACGTCCCCCGTCTCGAGCGGGGCGGGGCCGAGCCCGGAGAGGGTGTCGCGGGACAGCGAGCCGAGCACGGCGCCGTCCGTGCCCGTCCCGTGCAGGCCGCCGCGCACGGCGAGCACGAGGCGCAGCCCCTCGGTGAGCGCGCCCAGCTCGAGCCGGTCGCCGGGGTCGAGCGCGAGCGGCCGCTCGTGGGCGGCGTCCGCATCGAGCTCGAGGTCGGTGCCCTCCTCGTCCGCCCGATGCAGCGTCAGCGGGGCCCGGGCGCCGGAGAGGGCGAGGACGGTCGCGGCACGGGCCCGCAGCAGCAGGCCGCCGCCCAGGTTCTCGAGCGCCGCGGACGCGGCGGGGTTGCCGACGGCGAGGTTCGCCCGCAGCAGCGCCCCGCGGTCGAAGGCGCCGGAGCGGCTCACCCCGCTCGCGGCGCGGCCGGGACGGCCGCCGTCATGCAGCAGGGTCAGCGGGCCGGGGGAGAGGATCTCCAGGGCCGGGTGCCCGGCCGTCGGGCCCGCTGCCGCCCGGCGCCGCCCCAGCCGGGCCGGCACGGCGGCGGCACCGCGGGCCGCCTGGGCCAGGGCGGAGGTGGTGGTCGAGAGGCGGGCGGTCGATCGCTGCGGGGCGAAGCGCACCCGCGTCCCGGGCGTGAGCAGTGCGGGCGGCTCCCGGTCCGGGTCGAACAGCGGGGCGTCGCTGCGCCCGATCAGCTGCCAGCCGCCGGGGGAGGAGCGCGGATAGATGCCGCAGTAGCGGGAGGCGAGGCCGACGGCGCCGACGGGCACCGCGGTGCGCGGCTCGGTGCGGCGCGGGACCTCCCATGGCGGACCGGCCGCCCGCGACGCGTCGTCGGTGCGGAGGTCGTGGTCGCCGCGGGCGCCATGACCGGAGCGGGCAGCGGCGTCGGTGTGCGGGGCGTCGGGCAGGAGGTAGGCGAACCCGGGCGCGAAACCGCCGAACGCCGCGGTCCAGCTCGTGCCGCTGTGCGCCGCGATCAGCGCCTGGGTGCTCATCCCGAGCAGATCGGCGACCTCCGCGAGATCCTCGCCGTCGTAGACGACGTCCACGGTGACCTCGCCGGCACCGCCGTGCTGCGCCGCGGCCGGCGGGAGGTCCGCGAGCAGGGCGGCGAGGTCCGGCAGGTCCTGGGGCTCGGTCCCGGCGAGCAGCAGGGTGCGCTCGGCCGGGACCAGGTCGATCAGGTGCGCGGGGGCGAGCTCCCGCACCGCCGCGGCCGCGGCGAGGACGTCCTCGGTCCCGGGGTACTCCGCCAGCAGGGCCGCCTCGCCGGCGCGATGGGTGGCCTGCGGCGGGTCCAGCCGGCCGCTGCGGCCCTCGTCGCGCCCGTCGTCGTCGCGTCCGTGGCTCACAGCGCCGCCCCGAGCCGCACGCCCGCTGCCTCCAGCCGCTCGCGCACCGTGCGGGCGAGCTCCACCGCGCCGGGGGTGTCCCCGTGCAGGCAGAGGGAGCGGACCGGGAGGTCGATCCAGCTGCCGCCGGCCGTGCGCACCCCGCGGGAGGTCGCGATCGACAGCGCCTGGTCGGCCACCGCCGCCGGGTCGGTGAGCACCGCCCCGGGAGCGCTGCGGGGCGTGAGAGTGCCGTCCGGGAGATAGGCGCGGTCGGCGAAGCCCTCGAGCACCACCTCGAGCCCGGCCGCGCGGGCGAGGTCCACGACCGCGGCGCCGGGCGCGGCCACCAGCGGCAGCCCGCCGAGCTCCTGCAGGGCCCGCACCACCGCGCCGGCCTGGCCCTCGTGGCGGGCGAGCGCGTTGTACAGGGCGCCGTGCGGCTTCACCCCGGCCACCTCGGCGCCCTCGGCGCGGGCCATCGCCTGCAGCGCCCCGGTCTGCACGACCACCTGGTCGGTGAGGTCCGCGGGGGCGATGTCGAGGAAGCGTCGGCCGAAGCCGGCGAGATCCGGATAGGCGACGTGCGCGGTGATCGCGACCCCGCGCGCGGCCGCGGCTCGGCAGGCCGCCTGCATGGTCGAGCCGTCACCGGCATGCCCGCCGCAGGCGACGTTCGCGGTGGTCACGACCTCGAGCATCGCGGCGTCATCGCCCATCGACCAGTCGCCGTAGCCCTCCCCGAGGTCGGCGTTGAGGTCGAGCGGGGGCTGCGGGGCGGTCATGCGGGTCGGCTCCTTCGTCCGGCGGCAGGTGCTCCCCATTGTCCGCCCTCGCCGCACGGACGTCACTGCGGGCTCAGACCCCGTTCCCGACGAAGGCCCCGCGATGAGCGGCGGCCGGATGCTCCGCCGGGAGCCGGTCGGCGCCGGTCAGCCGCGAGCGCAGCGTCGTGCCCCGCTCGGGCAGGCGGCCGCGCTCGCGCAGGATCGGGGAGACCAGCTGCGCGAAGTCGCGCACCGTGTCGAAGGAGTGGTACTGGCGCAGGTTGATGCCGTCGATGCCGTCCACGTCCAGCCAGTGCTCGATCGCGTCGGCCACCACCTCGGGCGTCCCCGCGACGAAGAACCGGTCCTGCCAGGCCTCGTCCACCGCGTCCAGCAGGTCCCCGATCGTCTCGTGGGCGCCCCTGCGGCCGACGGGAGTGTCGGCGGGCAGACCCTCGACCTCGAGCGCCTCGGCGATGGTGCGCTCGCGGGGATGGTCCAGGGCCCGGATCGGCACCGACTGGTGCACGAGCATCCCCTCGGTGGAGCGGTGCTCGCGGTACTGGGCGAGCTTCCGGTCGACCTCCTCCTGCGTGGGGGCGGTGATCACCGCCGCCTGCACCACGAACTTCGGGTCCGACGGGTCGCGGCCCGCCTCCTCGGCGGCGGCGCGCACCGCCGGGACGGTGCGCTCCAGCAGCGGCCCGTGGGTGAAGACCATCTCCGCGTGTCGGCCCGCGCGCAGCGCCCCGGCCGGGGAGGCGGTGGCGAGGATCAGGGTGGGGGTGCGCTGCGGCGAGGGCTCGGACAGGTGCGGCCCGGCGACCGAGAAGTTCTCCCCGACGTGGTCGATGCGGTGCACCTTGCTCGGATCGGTGTACACGTCCCCGTCGGCATCGCGCACCACGGCGCCCTCGTCCCAGGACCCCTCCCACAGCTTGTAGAGCACCTCGAGGTACTCGTCGGCGATCTCGTAGCGGCGGTCGTGCTCGATCTCCTCGGCGAGCCCGAAGTTCCGCGCCGCGTTCGGGAGATAGGAGGTGACGATGTTCCAGCCCACGCGCCCCTTGGTGAGGTGGTCGAGGGTGGACATGCGCCGGGCGAAGGAGAACGGCGGCTCGTAGCTGGTGGAGAAGGTGATCCCGAAGCCGAGGCGCTCCGTCACCGCCGCCATCGCCGGGACCACCAGCATCGGATCGTTGTTCGGGATCTGCAGCCCCTCCCGCAGCGCCGTCTCGGCGGAGCCGCCGTAGACGTCGTAGGCCCCCACCACGTCGGCGAGGAAGATCGCTGTGAAACCGCCGTCCTCCGCGATCCGCGCCAGCTCGGTCCAGTAGTCGAGGTCCGTGTAGCGGTGGCGGTTGTTGTCCGGCAGCCGCCACAGCCCGTGGGTGATGTGGCCGACGCAGTTCATCTCGAAGAGGTTCAGGATCAGGGGCTTGGGAGCCATCGGGGCATCCGATCGTCCGGGGGCGGTGGTGCCGACACCTTCACGCGCAGGGCGCCCCGGGCGCACCTCGCGTGACTCCCCGTGACCCTCGATGACGGCCGGGCCCGCGCGCGGGGCTGCGACAGGCGGCCTGCCCGTCATCGTCGTTCTCGCTCCGTCACAGTTATAGGCCCAGCTTTGATCGCTCCATAGTGTTCCTCGGGTCCGGGGCTCTCCGGACGCCCCAGGACGTCTCCCGCAGACGTTCCCCGCCCCGTCGTCCCCCCCGGACGGCGCCGTCCAGGAGGAGTTCCCGTGCGTCGACGTTCCGTCATGACCGGCCTGGCCGCCGTGGGAGCCGGCTCCGTGCTGGGCGCCTGCAGCAGCGGCCGCGCCGCGGACCTGCCCGCCGGCACCAGGGAGGGCGGCGAGCTCGTGTTCGCCACCGATCGCGAACCCACCTGCCTCGACCCCCACAACAGCGGCGACATGCCCCAGACGTACATCGCCCGCCAGTACCTCGACTCGC
>CAZHSL010000044.1:0-12896 GCA_964535185.1 uncultured Corynebacterium sp. | reverse complement strand
GGCCAGTCGCGGCCGGCCAGGTCGCCGACGAGATGGAGATCCTGTGCGGCCAGGGCCCGGACCGCCGGGCGGCCGACGCCGGGCACGTCCGCGATCGGAGTGGACAGAGCGTTCATGACGAGAGACTAGGCGAGTTCGGCCGCGCGCGCCCTCCCCTGCGGCGCACGCGGGGCGCGGGAAGGCGGGCACCCTCGACGGAAACCCCTTTCCAGCTGGCCGGAAATATGGGATCGTGGGCCTCACGAGGCCTGGGTGGCCGTTGGGGCCGACGGCGTCCCCCACCCTGCCGGGACGGAGACCCGATGACCCTGCGCACCGACGCCCTCACCGCGAGCATCCACTACGACGGCTCCGCCCGTTCCCTGCGCCTGGATGCGCCGACGGCCGAGGCCCTGGCGGCCTTCGAGGGCACCGCCGGCCCCTCCGGTGACGGCTACGTGCTCACCGGAGCGCTGAGCACCGCGAACGCCGTCGCGCTGCAGGCCGCGATCCCGTGCCTGCGCCCGCAGCGGATCAGCGACCATCGCACGTCCGTGGGCACCGGCGACCGCACCGGCCTGGCCACGCCCGGCCAGGCGCGCGCCTTCGCGGCCGAGGCCCCGACCGTGATGCCCGTCCTCGCCCAGCAGTCGATCCGCGAGATGGACCGCCTGGGCCGCAGCGCCCGCTCGGTCATGGACGATGCCGTCTTCGGCCTCGTCGAGGCGGGGTGGGACCGCGGCTTCGGCGCCGACTGCGACCACATCAAGACCACCGAGGGCATCGACCGCGGCCTCGAGGCCGGCTTCGTGATGTTCACCCTGGACCCGGGGGACATGGTCGCAGACGTGACCGCCGGGGTCACCGCCGAGGACGCCGCCGCGCTGCCCTGGGACCAGCTCGAGGACACCCTCGAGGACCTCCGGCGGCGCTACGTGGGCATGACGCTGGACGTGGGCCGCACCCGGGTCGAGGTCTCGGAGCAGGACGTGCTCACCGCGGCGGTGAAGTACGGCCGCGCCGTGGTCGAGGCGATGCGGCTGTACCGCCATGCCACGGAGAACGCGCAGCACGAGATCGAGATCGAGATCGCGGTCGACGAGACCGCCTGGGAGACCACCTTCTTCGAGCACCACTACCTCGCCTCGGAGCTGCGCCGGCTGGGTGCCACGTGGTCCAGCTTCGCCCCGCGCTACGTGGACGGCTTCGAGAAGGGCGTGGAGTTCCGCGGCGACGTCGCGGAGCTGCGCAGCAACCTCGAGGCGCACCACGCGATCGCGGAGCAGTTCGGCGGGTACAAGATCTCGCTGCACACCGGCTCGGACAAGTTCTCGATCTACCCGCTGTGCGTCGAGGCCACCGAGGGCCTGGTGCACCTGAAGACCTCGGGCACCAGCTACCTGTGCGGGCTCGAGGTGGTCGCCGCCCACGACCCGAAGCTGTTCGCCTCGATCTGGGACGTCTCCCGCGCCTCCTACGCCCGGGCCCGGGCGAGCTACCAGGTCTCCGCCGACGAGGAGCGCACCCCCGTCTCGCTGGAGGGCGTGGACCTGCTCGAGCTGCTCCACGCCGAGGACTCCCGCCAGATCCTGCACGTGGGCTACGGCGACTCCCTGAACGCGACGGATGCCGCGGGGGTCGCCCTCCACGACCGCTTCCTGGACGTGGTCGCCGCACACCAGGAGCACCACAGCGAGGTGCTGGCCGCGCACATCGGCCGCCACCTGACGCCGTTCAGGGCGGTGCCCGCGCTCTGACGCCGCGGCACCCGCCGGGCGCGGCCCCTCAGCGTCGCGCCCGGCGGCCGATCCGCGCCGGGAGCGCGACCAGCAGCACGCCCATCATCACCAGCAGCACGAGCCCCACCCCCATCGCGACGGGGCGGGCCAGCACGACGTCGACCACGAAGACCGCCACCCCGGTCAGCAGCACTCCGAGCAGCAGGATCGCGGTGCGCAGCAGCGTGTTCGCCACCCGCACCATCTCGTCCTTCACGCGCTGGCGGAAGAGCCGACGATGCATGCCCACCGGGGTGAGCAGCAGCGCGACGATCACCAGGGCGAGCAGGAGCAGCCCGAGGTACCACCCCACCTGGAGGGCGTCGAGGTCCTCGAAGCGGGACTGGAAGGGCAGCACCACCAGGAAGGCGGCGAGGATCTGAGAGCCCGTCTGCAGCACCCGGATCTCCTGGAGCATCGTTCCAGTTGCGGTCCAGCCGCTCGGGGACGGACTCGGCGCCGCGGTCGTAGCCGTCGGCGCTCGCGCCCGCGGCCTCCGTCGGCCCGTCGTCGGTGCCCATGGCGTCAGTGTAGGGACCCCTCCGCCCGCGCCGCGAGCCTCCTGCCGGTCGTGACAGGATGGGCCGTCGCCCGAGGTGAGGAGCCGTCGATGGTCGGTGTGGGGATCGCGGCCGCCCTGTCGTGGACGCTGCTGCTGGTGCTGCGGCACCGGGATCCCCGCCGGCTGCGCACCGGCGTCGCCCTCCTGGTGGCGGTCCTCGCGAGCGCCTCGCTGCTCGCCCTGCTCGCCCCGTGGGGCCTGTCGGCCGGTGCCGCGCTCCTCCTGGTCGCGGGGGCGCTGGGGCTGATCGGGACGCTCGCGCTGGGGCTGACCGTGGTGATCGGCTCCCTGGCCGTCTCCCGGCAGGAGAGCGGGATCGCCGGCCGAGCGCTGTCGGGCCTGGGCGGGATCGCGCTGCTGGTCGCCCCGTGGGGCACGGCGGCCCTGGCCGGGAGCGGCAGTGCGCTGGGAGCGTCGGCGGCTCTGCTCGGAGGGACCGTCGCGATGCACCTGGGCCTCTGCTTCCTGGTCTTCCTGGGCGCCTCGGTCCCCTACCAGCTGTTCCCGCCGCACCGCGAGGACGCCGGGATCATCATCCTCGGCTCGACGCTGCGCGAGGGGCGGGTCCCTCCGCTCCTGCGGCGCCGCCTGGATCGCGCAGTCGCCGAGCGGGAGCGCCTGCTCGCCCTCGGCATCGATCCGCTCCTGATGCCCTCCGGCGGCAAGGGGGACGCGGACACCCCCGCCGAGAGCGAGGCCATGGCCGCGTACCTGATCGGCACAGCCGGCGTCCCGGCCGATCGGGTGCGGGCCGAGACCTCCTCACGCACCACCGAGGAGAACCTCGTCCTGTCGCACCGGCTCCTCAACGCGGCGGGGCTGCAGGGGCCGTATCTCGTCTCCACCAGCGGCTACCACGCCTTCCGGGCGGCGCTGCTGGCGCGCGGGCTGGGGTTCGCGGACGCGGTGATCGGCGGCCCCACGTCGCTGTCCTACCTGCCCACCGCGACGCTGCGGGAGTTCGTCCTGACCCTGTGGTACCGCCTGGGCTGGGTCCTGGCCCTGGCACCGGTGACGTGCGGGCTGCTCGCCCTCCTGCTGCACGGGGTGTGAGGCCTGCCGTCGGCGGCGGGGGGCGGGTGAGGATCGTGTGAGGATGGGGCCCCGCACGAGATGAGGAGCTGTGCATGCTGGGAGCGCTGACCGGGACCGCTTTCTGGTGGGGGCTGTACCTGCTGGTCTTCCGCAGGGACCGGCGGCGGGTGCGCAACGGCCTGCTGCTGCTGATCGCGCTGTACTCGAGCATGTCGACCCTCGCCCTGCTGGTGGAGACCACGCTCCCGCTGGGGGATCTGCTGGTGCTCGCGGCCGTGCTGCTCGAGCTGCTGGGAGTGCTCGGGCTCGCGGTGTTCATGGTGGCCAACGGCCTGACCATGCTGCGCAAGGAGGGGCGCTCCCTGGGCAACCTGCTCTCGGGCCTGGTGGGGCTGGCGCTGCTGGGCGCGCCGGTGGTGGCCTGGCTGCTGGTCAGCACCCTCACCCCGGTCGGGCTCGGTGCCGGCGCGCTGCTGGCCCTGCTCTCGCTGCACATGGGACTGGCGTTCCTGGTCTTCCTGTGCGCCTCGGTCCCCTACCAGCTGTTCCCGGAGAAGCTGCCCACGGAGGGGATCATCATCCACGGCTCCGGTCTCGTCCGGGGCGGGGTGAGCCGCCTGCTGCGCAGCCGGCTCGACCGGGCGGTCCTCGAGCGCGAGCGGCTGCTCGGCCTCGGCCTCGACCCGCTGCTGGTGCCCTCGGGCGGTCAGGGGGCCGACGAGCCGCGTGCGGAGGGTGAGGCGATGGCCGAGTACCTCGTCGAGGAGGCCGGGGTGCCGACGCACCGGGTCCGGGCCGAGACCGCCTCCCGCACCACCGAGGAGAACCTCACCCTGTCCCACCGGATCCTCGAGGAGGCCGGGATCCCCGGTCCGTACATCGTCTCGACCAGCCGGTACCACGCCTTCCGTGCCGCGCTGCTGGCGCGCTCGCTGGGCTTCGCGGACGAGGCCGTGGGCGGGCCGACGGCCTTCTACTACGTCCCCAGCGCCACGCTCCGGGAGTTCCTCGCGGTGCTCTCGTACCGCAGGCTGTGGTTCGCGCTCTCGTTCCTGCCGGCGCTGGGCTTCGTGGCCCTGCTGGTCCGTGCGGCGGTGCTGAGCAGCTGAGCGGGGGTGCCCCCGGCGCTCAGCGGCGCTCGTCGAGGCGGCGCACGGCGCGCCAGGCGGCGGGGATCAGCATCGCGGCGAGCGCGGCCTTGACCGCGCCGCCGGGCAGGAAGGGCCACAGGCCCGCGGCGAGCACGCCGCCCAGGCCCATCTCGGCGCCCATCACGGCGTTCATGATCATCGCGAGGTACGGCACGCCCACCAGGAAGGGCACCGCGCTGGCGGCGACGAAGCCGGCCAGGGCGAGCACCGGGCGGCGGTCCCAGGCGCGCTCGGCGAACCAGCCGGCCACGAAGGCGGCCGGCACGAAGCCGAGGATGAAGCCGAAGCTCGGGGACAGCACGGAGGCCGGGCCGCCGCTGAACTCGGCGAACACCGGGGCGCCGGCGAGGCCCACCAGCAGGTAGGTCAGCAGCGCCGCGGCGCCGCGACGGGAGCCCAGCGCCGCGCCGACGAGGATCACGCCGAGGGTCTGCCCCGTGATCGGCACCAGCGGCAGCGGGATGGTCACCTGGGCGAGGAGGGCGACGACGGCGGTGCCGGCGAGCACGAGGCCCGCATCCTGCACGCGCGTGCGGTGCGGGGCCAGGGCATCGGCCAGGACGGGGCGGCGGGCGGGGACGGCGATCGCGGACATGGGACTCCTCGGGGCGGGGATCGGACGGGGACCAGACTACGACGTGCTCGGCTCCGATCCCGAAGGGGCCTCGCGGCGCGCGCGGTCGACGCCGGGTATGTTCATGAGGAGCGACGATGCGATGATCCTCCAGCTCCCCTGCTCGCACCGAGGGCTGCGATGTGCGGGCTCGATGAGATCCGCGTCGCCATCCCCACGGCGCCCGTCCCACTCGTCCTCGGAGGCCTCTCATGAGATCCATCCACGTCACAGCACCGGGCACGGTCCAGCTCATCGAGGCCCCCGCCCCACGGCCTGCGCCCGGTGAGGCGCTGCTCCGCGTCCGCTACGCCGGCATCTGCGGCTCCGACGTCCAGACGTTCCGCGGCACGCAGCCCTTCGCCTCGTACCCTCGCGTGCCCGGTCACGAGTTCTCCGCCGAGATCGTCGAGATCAACGGCGACAGCGACCGCTTCACCGTCGGCGACGTCGTCACCGGCGTGCCGTACTTCGAGGACGGGACCTGCTATTCCTGCCGACGGGGTCTGATCAACGCCTGCGTGCACAACGAGACCATGGGCGTGCACCGCGACGGCGCCTTCCAGGAGCTGATCACCATGCCCCTGGACCGTCTGCACTCCGCACAGGGCGTGGACCCGCGCGATCTCGCCCTGGTCGAGCCGTTCTCGATCGGATACCACGCCGTGCTGCGAGGCGAGGTCGGCACGGGTGACCGCGTGCTGGTGATCGGCGCCGGCGCGATCGGGCTGCTGACGATGCTCTCCGCGATCAGCCGAGGCGCCGAGGTGTGGATCGCGGACGTCATCGCCTCCCGGCTGGAGCTCGCCGCCCGGATCGGCGCCCGCGGCACGGTCGACCTCACCGAGGGGACGATCAGCCGCGTCGTGGACGACGCCACCGACGGGGACGGCTTCGACGTGGTCTGTGAGGCCACCGGCCTGCCGGTCTCGTTCACCAACGCGATCGAGGCCGCCGCGCACGGCGCCCGTCTGGTGCTGATCGGCAACGGCACCCGCGAGGTCACCTTCAACCAGTCCCTGCTGATCAAGAAGGAGCTGGACGTCCTCGGCTCGCGCAACAGCGCCGGCGTCTTCGACACCCTCATCGATCTCCTCGAGCGGAAGCTCGTGGACGTCTCTCCGCTGCGGACCGCCGTGATCCCCGCGGACGCCGCGCCGCAGGCCCTCGAGGACGCTGCGGCCGGGAACACCTCGGACATCAAGGTGCTCATCGAGTTCCCCGCCGGTTCCTGACCAGCCGCGGCACACAGGAGGGCGTCGCACTCACACCCGCGCGATCACCCCGAGGTCCGTGGCCCTCCACCAGGCCCCGCTCTCCTGCCGTTCGGCGCGGTTCGCGAATCGGTACTCGCAGTAGCGCACCCGGATCGCCGTCGGCGCCTCGCCGTCGAAGGGGTCGGTGCGCAGCAGCCGGCGCACCGCCGGGTCGCCGCTGCGCAGCCTCTCCAGCAGCGCCACGAACCAGGGCTGGGCGCCCGGGCGCAGCGCCAGGAACCACATCTGCCAGTCCAGCCGCAGGTGGTAGGGAGCGAACTGGCGCGACCGCCGCCGCACGTCCCCGGGCTTGCCCTTGAACTCGAACGGCAGCCACTCCTCCTCGTCGGCCGCAGCGGGATCGGCGGCGAGAGTGCCCTCGATGATCACCTCGAAGCGCCGCTCGGTCATCGAGCCGAAGGCGCCGTAGGCGTTGACCAGGTGGAAGCGGTCGAAGCTCGCGTTCATCAGCTGGCCGGGGGAGAACAGGTTCCGCAGCGGCTTCCAGGAGAGCACCGTGAGCCCGGCGAACACGGCGAGGACCAGCAGGTGCCACCACAGCGGCGAGGCCCCGCCCGTCACGGGCTCGCCGACCGCCGGCCAGTGCTCCCACCCCCAGCCGGGCCAGGGCCCGCCCACGGCCCAGCGCAGGAAGGAATCGCTGATCGCGGAGCACGCCACCAGGATCGTCAGCCAGTTCAACCAGGCGTAGTTGCCGGTGACCACCAGGAACAGCTGGGTGAGGATCACGGCGAGCCCGGCGAACGAGGCGATCGGCTGCGGCAGCAGCACCAGCCAGATGATCCCCAGCTGCACGGCGTGGCTGCCCAGCACCTCGAGGCGGTGCCACCAGCGCGGGGCGAGGTGCGCGAGGCGGCTGAGCGGGCCCGGCATCGGCTGGGTCTGGTGATGGTGGTCCATGGCGGTCAGGTCCCGCCAGGAGGCGTCGCCGCGCATCTTGATCATCCCGGCCCCGAACTCCAGGCGCAGCAGCATCCAGCGCAGGAAGAAGACCATCAGCAGCGGCGGCGCGACCGCGTGCGAGCCCAGGAATCCGACCAGCGCCCCGCACTCCAGCAGCATCGACTCCCAGCCGAAGCCGTAGAACACCTGGCCCACGGAGTGGATCGAGAGGTACAGCGCCCACATCGCCCCGAACACCGCGATCATGGTCCAGGCCGGGCCCTGCTGCGGCACGCCCAGCACCGTCAGGGCGCCGAGCAGCATGCCGACAAGGCACATCCCCCGCAGCAGGCGGTCGCTGTACGGCACGCGGCGGAAGAGGGTGGGCCCGACGCGGTCACCGGCGCGGTCGAGGAACTCGGGCACCGGCAGCAGGCCGCGCTCGCCCAGCAGCACCGGGAACTGGTGGAAGGTGGAGAGGAAGGCGAGGACGAACACTGCGGCGACGCCGCGCTGGACCACCTCGCGGGCGATCGTGTAGTCGTGCGCGTCCAGCAGCCCCATCCAGCTGCTCCAGTCCACGGCGCTCACCTCCGACGCTCCGGTGCCTGCCCCCGATCATGCGCCGGGGACGCCCGTCTGTCACGTGGGCGGAACGCGTGGTCAGAGCAGGGTGAGCACGTGCGGGGCCAGTCCCGTCCAGGCCCACCAGGTGCAGGCCGCGAGCGCCGCGGCGAAGCTCAGCGTCCACACGGCCGCCGGCAGCGGGGTGAGCGCGGCCAGCTGGGCCGGGTCGTCGGTGCGGCCGCCGCCGCGGATCACGGCGGCCAGGTGCCGCCAGGCGCCCAGCAGCAGGAACACGCCGCCGGCGAGGGTGAGCACCGCGATGAGCACCTCGCTCCCCCACCACCACAGCGCGCCCACCGCCGCGGCGGTGCCGAGCACGGCGGCCAGGGTGTGCAGCGAGCGGGTGAACACCAGCGAGACCAGCAGCACCACCAGCGCGGCGAACAGCGCGGTCGGGGCCCAGCCGTGCAGGGCGATCTGCACCAGCACCGCGCCGACCAGTGCGGGCGCGGGATATCCCGCCCAGGTGGAGGCCGCCCGGCCGATCCCGCGGCGAGGGCCGACGGTCACGGCGTGCCCGGACATGTCCGCGCTGACCACGAAGCCCGTGAAGCGTCGGCCGAAGAGGATTCCGATCCCCGCGTGGCCGAGCTCGTGCACGATCGTCACCGCGAGCCGGGCGGGGCGCCAGGTGGGCAGCAGCACCACGGCGAGCGCCACCAGCACGGCGGCCGGCACCCACCACCCGGTGGTGGGGGCGGCGCCGGGCAGCACGCGCTGCACGATCTGGTGGCCGAGGGCGGGCAGGTCCATCGGCCCATGGTGACAGCCCCGCCCCACAGCGGGCTGGGAGCGCGGCGCCCCGCCCTGCCGCCGGGCGCGTGCGAGACTGTCCGGACCCGCCGACGACCATCGGAGGCCCTGGTGACAGGCATGCCGGAGATCGACCCCGCCCTCGCGCGCTGGATCACCGCGCCCGAGGAGGACCCGCAGAACCCGCTGCTGCGGCTCTCCTTCACCCTCGACTCTCCCCCGCTGGCCGCCCGGCTGCTGGTGACGGGCCTGGGCACCTTCCGCGCCCACCTCAACGGGATGCCGGTGGGCGAGGGCCGCCTGGATCCCGGCCTGACCGATCCCCGGCGTCGGGTGCAGGTGTGCGGCGGCGACGTCGCCGCCCAGCTCCGCCGCGGGGAGAACGTGCTGGCCATCGAGCTGGGGCGCGGGTTCCATGCGATGACGACCCCGAACGTGTGGCGCTGGCACCTGGCGCCCTGGCGGGGCCCGGTGCGGGCGTGGTCGCATCTGCGCGTGGACCTCGCCGACGGCACGGCCCGCGCACTGGCGACGGGCACCGGCTGGGTCACCCGGCCCGGGCCGGTGACCTTCGACTCGATGTACGAGGGCGAGACCTTCTCCCCCGCCGAGGATCCCGAGGCCTGGCTGCTGCCGGGCTACGACGCGAGCTCGTGGGCACCGGTGGTGGTGGACCGGCCCGGCGGCGGCTCCCGCCGGAAGGCGCGCAGGCCCGAGCCGGTCATGCAGCTGCAGGTGCAGGAGCCGGTCGTCGAGCACGGGGCGCTCCTCCCGCGCGTGGTCTCCTCCGACCCGCAGCGGATCGTGCTGGACATGGGGCGCGTGATCGCCGGCTGGTGCCGCTACGAGCTCTCCGCCGCGGTGGGCCGTGACGATCCGCCGGTCGAGTTCGTGGCCCGCCACGCGGAGAAGCTGCGCGGGGACGGGACCGTCGCGGACGAGAACGAGCACGTCCGCACGGACCGCTTCCAGCAGGACCGGGTGCGGCTGCATCCCGCCTTCGCCCGCTCCTTCGCGCCGCGGCACAGCTACAAGGGCTTCCGCTACGTGCAGCTCGAGCCGGTCTCCGGCGACCTGGCGGGGCTCGAGGTGACCGGGATCCCGGCCTCGGCGGACGTGCGGGAGATCAGCACCCTGCGCTCCTCCGAACCGTTCCTGGAGCGGTTCGATGCGGCGATGCGCGCCTCGCTGCGCAACAACCTCCACCACGTCCCCACCGATTCGCCGAGCCAGGAGAAGAACGGCTGGACGGGGGATGCGCTGACGGCCCTTCCCGCGATGACCACGAGCTTCGACATGCGCCGGATGCTGCGCAAATGGGTGGTCGACCAGGTCGACGGGCAGCGCGAGGACGGCAGCCTCGCGGTCATCGCGCCGTCCCCGGGCTGGGGCTACGAGGAGCTCTCCCCCGCCCCGGAGTGGACCTGTCTGCTGCCGATGCTGCTGGACGAGCTGGCCACCGAGTACGGCGAGCTGGAGCCGCTGATGACGCACGGGCTGGCCGCGGCCCGGTACCTCGAGCACGAGCTGGGCCGGCGCGACGAGGACGGGCTGATCTCCGGGGTGCTGGGCGACTACCTGAGTCCCGGCAGCCCGGGCCCCGCCCCGGAGGACAGGCGCCTGACCGCCACGCTGTGCGTGGCGCAGGCCCTGCGCGCCCTCGCGCACGCGGCGGAGCTCACCGCCGGCGGGGCCGACGGGCAGCTCGCCGGCGTCCCCGCCCCGCAGCGGCTCCGCGAGCAGGCGGAGCTGCTCGAGCAGTCGGTCAATCGGGTGTTCCTGGATGCCGAGCGGGGCTGCTACCGCGATCCGGGATCCCGCGGCGCGGCGGGGTACCGCCAGACCAGCAATCTGCTGCCGCTGGCCTTCGGGATCGTGCCGCCCGCCCGGGTCGGGGCCGTGGTGGGGAACCTGGTCGCGGACATCGTCGCGCGCGGGGACCACCACGACTGCGGTCACCTCGGGGTGCGCCACCTGCTGCCGGTGCTCTCGGCGCACGGCCACGGAGCGCTCGCCTGGCGCGTGCTGACGGCCCCCGGCGCGCCCGGCTGGCGGGACTGGCTGGAGGCGGGGAACTCGACCTTCATGGAGATGTGGGAGTCGCCGCGCTCCTGCTCCCACTACTTCATGGGCACGCCGGTGACGTGGATCCATGAGCAGGTGGCGGGGCTGCGCCGCGGTCCCGACGGGTGGCGCGACCTCGTGGTGGCGCCGGACCCGGACGTCCCCGTCGGCCGCATCGCGCTGGCGCGGTGGACGGAGCTGGGCGAGGTCGTGGTCGAGGTGGACCGGGAGCAGCGGGAGGTGACCGTCGTCGTGCCGGACGGAGCACGGGCGCAGCTGGTGCTGCCCGGTCTCACGCGGAGCCTCGGCGCGGGGCGGCACCGGGCGGGCTGGTGAGCACCGCCGGGCGCGGCCGCGTCCGGACGTGACGGCGCCCGCCTCCTCCGGCCGGGCCGGAGGCGACGGGCGCCAGGATCACACGGCCGCTGCGCGGAGCGGCCGGGAAGCTCAGATTCCGCGGATGTTCACTGCCTGCATGCCCTTGGGGCCCTGCTCGGTCTCGAACTCCACGCGCTGGTTCTCGACCAGGTCGCGGCGGCCGGTGCCGACGATCGCGCTGAAGTGCGCGAACACATCGGCGGAGCCGTCCTCGGGGGCGATGAAGCCGTAGCCCTTGTCGGAGTTGAACCAGGTGACGATGCCAGTAGCCATGGCGATATTCCTTCGTAGTCGTGAGCCACGTTCGTGGCCCGGGTATCCGTGACGACGGCGCCGCCGCGGATGGGTCGCGACCGCAGGGGCCGCCTGAACCGCCGCCGACGACAGGGTGTCGCCGGAGCGGTCGATCTGGGGCCCGCAGGCCGTGGGTGATCCTCCGGCGAGCGCGGCGACGCGTGCGTCGGCGGCGGCTCGGAGCCGGGAGGGGGTGGAGCGCTCAGCGGTGACCGCGAGCGGGGTGTCATACGTGGGCAGTGCGGAGGAGGTGATGTAGTCCCAATTTCTTCGGAGTGCTGCGCGACCGTCGTCGGTCGCCCCCGAGGGAGGCATCCTGCGCCGTGCCCGTCCAGACTACGGCACGCGGCAGGGTGCTCCCGCCACGATGTGACCCACCGGACGATTCCCGTCCCCGCACGGCAGTGCGGCGCCGCGGTCTCACGCCTCCCATCGCACGTCGCCCGCGTCCTTGTCGGGGCGCCAGCCGCGCCAGACGGGGTGGCGCAGCCGGCCGTCCTGGGTGCGCTCGGTGTGCTGGACCTCGCCCACCAGGTCCGCGCGCACCCACTCCGCGTCGCGGCGGTCCGCCGCGGGCACGTCCTCGGCCGGAGGGGTTTTGCGGCTGCGGGAGCGCAGGCGCTTCGCGATCTGCTCGAGGTCGCGCTCGGTGAAGCCGGTGCCGACCCGACCCGCGTAGTGCAGCTCGCCGTCCGCGTCGGGGACGCCGAGCAGGAGGGAGCCGATCGTCCCGGACCGCTCCCCCTTGCCGCGCCGCCAGCCGATCACGACGACCTCCTGATGGCGGGCGTTCTTCAGCTTGATCCAGGTGCGGGTGCGCTTGCCGGGCTGGTAGACGCCGCTCTCCTTCTTCGCCAGCACGCCTTCGAGCTGGAGCTCCTTGGACAGCGCGATCGCCTGGTCCACGTCGCCGTGGTCGGCGTGCGGGAGCTGGACGTGCTCGGTGGGGTGCACCGCCTCGAACAGCTGGTCGCGCCGCTGCCGGTAGGGGGTGCGCAGCAGGGAGTCACCGCCGCGCACGAGCAGGTCGAAGAGCATGACGTGGACCTCGACGTCCTTCCGAGCGCGCTCGACGTCGCGCTCCCGGGTGAGGCCCAGCCGCTGCTGGAGGCGGGAGAAGGAGGGACGGTCCCGCCTGTCCAGGGCGACGATCTCCCCGTCGAGGACGGTCTCCCCCGCCTCGCGCAGCTCCGGCTCGACGGCCTCGCGCAGCTCGGCGAGCTCGGGGAAGGTGGCGGTGAGGTCCTTGCCTCCACGGCTGGTCAGACGCACCCGATCGCCGAGGACGGTCGCGATGACGCGCACGCCGTCCCACTTCATCTCGTACGCCCATTCGTCCTCGTCGTGGATGTCCTCGCGCCGGCCGAGGGTGGCGAGCATCGGGGCGATCGGCTCGTCCATCTCGGAAGGCGCCTCGGACGCGGTGGGGGCAGGATCCGCCGTGGGGGCGGGTCCCTTCGCCGGCCGGTCGTCGTCGGACCGGCCGCCGTCGGACCGGTCGTC
>CAZHSL010000043.1:0-13053 GCA_964535185.1 uncultured Corynebacterium sp. | reverse complement strand
CGCATGGCACCTGCTGTTTATCGTGCACGGGCCGTGCCCGCCTTATCCGGGGGGGCGGGTTCTTGAGGGACCGCGCCCTCCCTATCTGCCCGCACCCGGGCGGAGCGTGCTCTGCTCGCTCAGCCTGCCTTCGGTGCGGAGCCCGTCGCCGGCGCAGAGACGGCGACCGGGGCGCTCCCCTCGCCGGTCAGCGTGACAGCGAGGCCATCCTCGGGCCAGGCGAAGCCCTGCGGCAGATCCGTCGCTGCGACGGTGATCTCGCCGGCGTCGCCGCTTAGGAAGACGTGGCAGACTCCGTCCTTCTCGAGCGCGCGCGCCCAGCCGACCCCGTCGATCTGCAGCTCGCCGAGACCGCGGGAGCCGGCCAGGGAGGGCTTGTGATCGGCCATGAACTCGCCGAGCGACTCGAGCGCAGCGACCTGCAGCTCGTGGAGCGTCCCGTCGGCGCGGGGGCCGACGTTCAGCAGCACCCGCCCACCCTTGGAGACGGCGTCGACGACATGCCGCACGACCTGGGCCCCGGTGAGGTACTGGGCCTCGTCCTCCACCTGGTTGTACCCGAAGGACAGGCCAATGCCGCGACAGTTCTCCCATGGCTCGCCCTCGGGGGCCTCCCCCGCCTGGTACTCGGTGGTGGTGAAGTCCTGGTGCGCCCCGGCGAAACGGTCGTTGATCAAGCCCTCGGGCCGCTGCGCGTAGAAATATTCGAGCAGCTCGCCGAGACCGCCCTCATCGAAGTGGAAGTTCTCATCCGGCCAGCCGATGTCGTTCCAGAAGACATCGGGCTGGTAGCGGTCGATGAGGTCCCGGACGTGGGCGCTGCAGTACTTCCCGTACTCGTCATCCCGCGGGCGCTTGAGGTCGCTGACGTCAGCGCCACTGACGAGCGGCTCCGTGGGGCGCACATGCCAGTCGAGCCCGCCGGAGTAGTAGACCCCAAAGCGGAGACCGGCCGCGGTCGTAGCCTCGACGATCTCGCCGATGAGGTCTCGCTTCGGGCCGCGGGCCACGGTGTTGCGCTCCCCGGTGCCGGGGGCGTCCCACAAGGCCACGCCGTCGTGGTGCTTGGTGGTCGGGATGACGTAGTCCGCGCCGGCACGACGGAAGAGGTCCGCCCACTGCGCGGCATCGAAGTTCGCAGCGTCCCACTGGTCGAGGAAATCGTCGTACGGGGCACCGCCATGGACCTTCTGGTGATACTCCGCGGCCGGGGAGCCCTCGATGCGGATCGTGTTGAAGTACCACTCCGCGTATGGATTGTGGGCGAACCAGCCGAGGTCGCTTTCAATCGCGCCGAGCTCGGCGGTGGGCTCGGCCCAGGCCGGGACGGAGTAGGGGCCCCAGTGGATGAAGATCCCCAACGGTGCGTCACGGAACCAGTCGGGCAGCCGTTTCGGGAGGGCATCCCACTTCTCGGGGTCACGCATCGTGCACTCACTTTCTCAGGAGGTTCTTGCATTACAGGACTTCAGGTGAAGAGGTTCGGTCAGTACTACCCACCTACGGCGGCCCGCTCAGCGCCCGCCGAAGCCGCCCATCGACACGCCTTGCTGGAGCTGCTTCTGAAGCAACATGACGATCAGCAGGCTGGGGATCGCGACCAGGGTGACTGCAGCCATGAGCGGGCCCCAGTCCGTCCCACGCTCCCCGGAGAACATCTGGAGGCCGATGGGCATCGTCGCCATGTCGGCGTCGTTGACCACGATGAGCGGCCACAGGAAGCTCCCCCAGTACTCGATGAACGCGAAGACGAACACCACCGCAATCGGAGCCCGCAGGAGCGGCACGATCACGCTGACCAGGGTGCGAAGCCGGCTCGCGCCGTCGAGGGTGGCAGCTTCCTCGTAGTCGGGAGGGAGCGAGAGCAGGAACTGACGGATGAGGAACGTCCCGAAGGCACCGAAGGCGAACGGCAGGATCAGAGCTGGATACGAGTTGACCATGCCGAGCTTCTGCATCATCAGGTACAGCGGGATGATGAGGACTTCCTGCGGCAGCACCATGGTGGCGAGGAATGCACCGAACAGTGCTGCGCGGCCTCGAAACTCGAACCTGCTGAAGGCGTAGGCGCTGAGCACCGACACCGTCACGGTGAGGAGCGCACCGACAAACGCGACGAAGATGCTGTTCACGAGGATTCGCCCGAAGGGAATCGCTGTCCAGGCCGTCGTGTAGTTGCTCCATTCGAGCCTGGAGGCGAAGAAGCTCGTCCCGCTCGCGAACACCTCGTTGGTGGGCTTCAGGGACGTGGCGAGCATCCACACGAAGGGGAACAGGAAGACTGCTCCGGTCACGCACATGAGAATGCGCGAGATCAGCTGCCCGACCCTGAGGCCTGAGCGCTTGGGGGTGATCAGCTGCGTGGTCTCAGCTGTCATAGGTGACCCACCTCTTCTGCTGGCTGAACTGAACGGCGGTGATCAACATGACCAGGACGAAGAGCACCCAGGCGAGTGCGGATGCCAGGCCGAGCCGGTCGAAGGAGAACCCGTTGCGGTACAGGTGCAGCACGATCGTGTTCGTGGCGTTGCCGGGACCCCCTTCGGTCAGCGCGTAGGGCTGCGTGAAGACCTTGAACGCGCCGATCACCGTCATGATCGTGCAGAAGAAGATCGTGGGAGACAGCATCGGGAAGACGACTCGGAAGAACCGGACGATCGGCCCTGCGCCATCGATCTTCGATGCCTCGAGAACGCTCGAGTTGATGCCAGCGATCCCCGCCCCGAGCACGATGATGTTGTAACCCATCCCCTGCCACAGCGACATCATGACCAGGGAGAGCATCGCCCACCCTGGCGTGTTCAGCCACTGCGGCCCCTCGATGCCGATCGCGGCGAGCATCTGATTGATGACGCCGTCGTCGTTGAGCATGAGGCGGAAGATGAGCGCGTTGCCGATCATCGGGGTGACTACAGGGATGAAGAAGAGCACGCGGAAGAAGGCGGCCCATCGCCCTCCGAGGTTCATGAGCCAATAGCTCAGGCCGAGGGCAACGACAAGGTTCACCGCGGTGTAGAACACCGCGAAGATGATCGTGTTGCGGAGACTGACCCAGAAGGCCGGATCCCCGGTGAGCATGTACCGGTAGTTCTCGAGCCCCACGAACTCGGGCGTTCCGAACAACGGCCAGTCGAAGAAGCTGATCACCAGGGAGGTCAGCAAGGGGATCACGATGAAGATCGCGAACCCGAGCATCCCCGGACTCAGGTACAGCGCCGCGATTCCACCCCCGTGACGTCGGCCAGCGCGGGGAGCGGCGGGGGTCTTGCTCGTCGCCGCTCCCCCCGCTGGAGCCTGGACCACAGGAACCGCCATCAGCCGATCGCCGCCTGGATCTCGGAGAGGATCTCCTCCGCGGAGCGGTTGCCGTGGAAACCGTCGGTGGCGGACTGAGCGAACTGGCTGCCCACCTCGTTCCACGTCGGAGTGGTGATCAGCGGCGCTCCGTTCCGGGCAAGGGCGGTCACCGCTGCGACGTTGTCCTCGGCCTTGCCCTCGGCCCACTCGCCCTCCTGAGACTCGATCGAGGGGAAGGTGCCGCGAGTATTCGCCACTGCTCCGATGACCTCAGGGGTCGTGATCGCCATGATCTGCTTGAACGCCCCTTCCTTGTCCTTCGCGTTCGAGGCGATGCCGAAGCCGGAGCCCTGGATGAGCCCCTTCGCCTCTCCACTCTCGGAGGGGACGATGGCGACTCCGAGGTCCTCGCCCAGCCCGTCCAGGAAGTACTGGTACATCCACGGACCATCGAGGTACATCGCGACGTTGCCGTTCAGGAGAGCCTGCTGAGCCGCGGGCTCGGAGTCGACCGCCGCCGGCGCCGCGGCGACCTTGTGCTCCGTGACCAGGTCGAAGCTGAACTGGAGGCCTTCGATGATCTTCGGATCGGTGAGGGTGAGCGCGCCATCGGTCACAGGGGTCCCCCCGTTGGCGAAGCCGATCGACATCCCGAGGTGGACGAGGCCGGCGGAGATCCCGAGCCCGTAGGAGTCACCGGAGGTCAGGGACTTCGCGTTGTCGAGGAACTGATCCATCGTGTAGGTGGTGCCGGGAAGCTCGAGTCCGCCATCGGTGAAGAGCTTCTTGTTGTAGTAGAGCACCATCGGCTCGGCGTCATAGGGGATGGCCCGGACGGTGCCATCGACGGTCATGCCGCCGATCATCGCCTCGTTGTAGTCCGCGAGATCGACCCCTGCGCTCTCCGCCAGCTCATCGAGCGGGGCCAGGAGCGCGTCGAGCTCCTGGGCCCGCGCAGCCTGCGTCGTCAGGAGCGCAGGCGCATCCGACGAGGACATGCGGGTCTTCACCTTGGTCCAGTAGTCCTCGAAGCTCGGCCCCTCGAGCTCGAGCTCGAAGTCCGGATCCGCCTCCTTGGCGGCATCGATGAACGCCTGCCACTGCGCCCTGTCGTTCTCATTGGAGATCCAGGTGTACAGCGTGGCGTTCGCGTCGGCGGCGTTGCCAGACGAGCCACCGCACGCCGCGAGCATGCCCAGCGGCGCGATCACGCCGAGGCCAGCGAGCATCGCGCGCCGCGAGGGACGGGACTGGCGGGGGGTCCAAGCGTTCATGTCATCTCCTCTGGATGAAGATCAACGGTGATCCTCAGCTGGAACGCGGCAGAGAGCCACACATAGGATGTCTACCGAATGATGCCACGGCCTCTTAAATCATCGGACCTGTCAACGCCTTCCCAGTGCGACCTGCAAGTGAACATCAAGTAGCTCTGCATGTAGAGGGCTTCGCATGGGAGGATGCCAGGTGCGATCCTCTCGAGACATCGGACTACCGTGTGTCGCGACGCTGTGTCGTGAAGTGACGCCGAGCCCCTGACGCAGGTGCTGGCAGAAAGAAAGGACGAGATGGCTTCTGCAGTCACCGACCGCGCGATCAGCGCGATCAAGCAGATGGTGATGGACGGGACGCTGAAGCCCGGCGACCGCCTCCCCACCGAGGCCGAGCTGTCCGAGCGCATCGGCGTCTCCCGCAACTCGCTGCGCGAGGCGGTCAAGGCGCTGTCCGTGATCCGGGTGCTCGATGTGCGCCAGGGCGACGGCACCTACGTCACCGCGCTCGAGCCCGAGCAGCTGCTGGAGTCCCTCGCCTTCGTGCTCGACCTCCACCAGGACTCCAGCTACGTCGAGATCATCGAGATCCGCCGCCTGCTCGAGCCGGTCGCGGTCGAGCAGGCCTGCCCGCACCTGACCGACGAGGACTTCACCCGGCTCGAGCAGACCATGGCCGAGCTCGACGACAGCTCCACCATCGAGGAGCTCGTCGCCGCCGACATCGCCTTCCACCACCTGATCAACGCCCGCAGCCCCAACGACTACCTCAGCACCCTGCTGGACAGCCTCGCCAGCTCCACCGCACGGGCGCGGGTGTGGCGCGGCCTCACCGACGACAGCGCGGTCGAGCGCACACTGTCCGAACACCGCCGGATCCTGGACGCGCTGCGAGCGGGCCGCCCCGACCTCGCCCGCACCTACGCCGCCGCCCACATCGCCGGCGTCGAATCCTGGCTACTGCACCAAGGCGAACCACCCACCGAATAACCCACGCCCCGGGCCCTGGCCCGACCCCGGACTGCAGCCCCGACCTCCGGCCCCCGGCCCCAGCCCCGGCCCGCGGCCCCGAACGAGGATCGTCAGATTCCGTGCCAGATCCGCCCGGAAACGGCACGGAATCTACCGATCCCGGGCAGGACAGGTCAGGGGTGGCGCGGACGCGTGGCGGTGCGTGCGCTGGCACACGCACCGGCACGAGGACGCCCAACGGGGATACGCGAAAGACTCACGAAGGTGCGGATCCGCAAAGACGCTAGCCCCTGCGAACACGCGCGGGAGCGAGGGGCGCGCAAGCGTGGGAGCTCGAGAGCGCGCAAACGCGAGCGAAGGAACGCGCGAGCGCGGGAGGACAGCGCCTCCCACCGCCCCACCGGGCCTCTCAGGCCGCGGGCCCCTCGCCGAGCCGGCGGTACACCCGAGCGGCGGTCTCGCGGCTGACGGCGCGGACTGCGTCCTCTTCCCAGGTGCGCACGTGCGCGAGCACGGGGGCGAAGCCGCTGGAGAGGTCCAGCGCCGTCGGCGCGATCGGCCAGTCCGAGCCGATCATCAGCCGGTCCGCACCGAAGAGGGACAGGGCGAGGTCGGCCGCGGCGGCGAAGTCGCCGTTGCCGCTGGTGGCGAGGCCGGAGACCTTCGCGACCACGTTGGGGCAGGCAGCGATCTCCGCCAGCTGCGTCTTCCAGCGCGGCATCGCCTCGAGGTCGCCGAGCGGCGGTTTGCCCAGGTGGTCGAGCACCACGGTGAGGCCGGGATGCCGCTGGGCCACGCGCCCCACCTGGGCCATGTGGCGCTCGAAGGCGTCGGGGACATCGAGCGGGAGCCCCGCCTCGGCCAGCAGCTCGAGCGACGTCGCGACCTCGGGCAGGTCCAGGAAGCCGGGGTCCGGCTCGTCGTGGACCAGGTGGCGCACGCCCACGAGGTGGTCGGTGCGCCGCGGGTCGGCGAGCGCGTCGCGCACGGCGTCCGGGTCGGTCAGCGGCAGCCAGCCGACGACGTCGGCGCGGGCGATCCCGGTGCCGGTGCGCTGTGCATGCTCCTCGATGTCGCGGGCGGTGGTCTGCAGGTGGGCGGTGTCCTCGTCGGTGTCGTCGGCCTGGACGAGGACCACGCGGGTGACGTCGAGCTCCTCCAGCCCTTCGCGCACGTCGTCGATGTCGACGGTGCGGCGCAGCGCCTCGGGTGCGCCGGCGAGCCAGTCGTAGCGGCTCGCGGCGAGGTCCCACAGGTGCAGGTGCGTGTCGGTGACGGGTTCAGCGGGTGTCATCGGTGCTCCCTCCCGGAGCGGTGTCGTCCCCGGCGGCGGCGTCGGGGCCGGTTCCTTCCACATCCTCCCAGGCCGCGGCCGGGATCGGGGCGCTCATCCGGTGGGCGTTGGAGCGCACCTGCTCGGCGGTGCGCATCCCCAGCACCACCGAGCGCACGGCCTCGTGGCGCAGCGGGAACTGGACGGCGAGATCGGGGAGGGTCGCGCCGTGCCGCTCGGCGATGCGGGCGAGCGCTCGGGCCCGCTCGATGATCTCCGCGGGGGCGCGGGAGTACTCGTAGGTGACGTCGTCGGGCACCTGGTGCTGGGCGAGCAGGCCGGAGTTGAACACCGAGACCGCGATGATGCCCACGCCGTGCTCGAGGCAGGCCGCGAGCAGCTCGTCGGTCGCGTGCTGCTCGAGCAGGGTGTACCGGCCCGAGAGCATCACCAGGTCGATCAGTCCGGTGCGCACCGCGCGCAGCAGCACGCCGGCGTCCTTGGAGCCGACGCCGATCGCGCGCACCAGTCCCTCCTCCCGCATCCGGGCCAGCGCCGGGAGCCCCTCGGCGAAGGCCTGCTGCGTCGGCCCCTCCTCGGGATCGTGCGCGAAGAGGATGTCCACGCGGTCCAGGCCGAGGCGCTCGAGGGAGTCGGTGTGGGAGCGCCGCACCCCGGCCTCGGAGAAGTCCCATTCGCGCACGTGGTCGTCCGGGACGGCGAAGCCGTGGGCGCTGTCGTCCCCGGTGCCGGGGCCGGGCCGCAGCAGGCGCCCCACCTTGGTGGAGATCAGGTACTCCTCGCGCGGGTACCGGGCCAGGCGCTGTCCGAGGCGGCGTTCGCTGGTGCCGATCCCGTAGTGCGGGGCGGTGTCGAAGTAGCGGATCCCGGCGTCCCACGCGGCGGCGACCGCGCCGTCGGCCTCCTCGTCCGTCGTCTCCCGGTAGAGGTTCCCCAGCTGGGCGGCGCCGAAGCCGAGGCGCGGCAGGGCGAGCGGCGCGGCGGGGTGGGCGGCGCTCATGCGTTCTCCTGCGGCGGATGTGCGGGCAGGGACCACACCGGGCGGATGCCGGAGTCCTCGCCGCCGTAGTCGTCGACCACCTCGAGGAACTGGTTGATGTGCTCCTGCCAGCGCTGGTTCGCCGGGTCCTCTGCGAGCCGGCGCCGCATGGCGGAGTAGTCCTCGACCTCGACGACGTGGAAGATGTCGCGGCCGTCGCGCCAGATCCTCCACTCGTGCACGCCGGCGGCGCGCAGCGCGGCGTCGAGCTCGTCGGGGATGCGGGCGTGCTCGCGGTCGTAGTCCGCCTCGCGGCCCTCGGCGATGCGGGTGTGCAGGGCGATGCGTTCCATTCCGTGATCCTCTCAGTGCGCGGCCGACGGGGCGGGGGCGGCCGGCTCGGCCGCACCGCCGGGTGCCGCCGCATCGTCGGAGACCGGCCGCGCCGCGGACGTGTCCGCGCCGTCGGCCCAGACGGGTCCGTGCGGGAAGACGTGGTCGGCGATCGAGGCGGCGTGCATGCGGGCACCGTTGCCGGGTTCCTCGGGCGGCATGTAGGCGCCGTCGACGATCCGCACCGGCACCTCGAAGTGCTCGTGGAGGTGGTCGACGAACTCGATGCGCCGCCGCGCGTCGTCCCCGCCGATCGCGACCGCGTCGAGGAAGGCGAGGTGCTGGACCATCTCGCACAGCCCCACTCCCCCGGCGTGGGGGCAGACGGGCACGTCGAACTTCTTTGCGAGCAGCAGGATCGCGAGGTTCTCGTTGATCCCGGCCACGCGTGTGGCGTCGGCCTGGAGCACGTCGATGCCGCCGGCCTGCAGCAGCTGCTTGAACAGCACCCGGTTCGAGCCCTGCTCGCCGGTGGCGACCCGCACCGGATGGACCCCCTCGCGGATCGCGGCGTGGGCGAGCACGTCGTCCGGGAAGGTGGGCTCCTCGATCCAGTACGGATCGTGCGGGGCCAGCGCCCGGACGGCGTCGATCGCCTCGGCGGTGCCCCAGCGCTGGTTGGCGTCGATCGCGATCGGGTAGCCGGGGCCCATCACCTCGCGGGCGATCCGCATGCGGCGCTCGTCGTCGGCCGGGTCGGCGCCGACCTTGAGCTTGACCATCTCGAAGCCGTCCTCGCGCGCCTCGTGCAACAGCCGGGTGAGCTTCTCGTCGCTGTAGCCGAGCCAGCCGGGGGTGGTGGTGTAGGCGGGCACGCCCCTCTCGCGCAGCGCGGCGATGCGCTGCAGCTTGCCCTCGGCGCCGCGGCGCAGGATCTCCAGCGCCTCCTCGCGGCTGAGCGCGTCCTCGAGGTAGCGCAGGTCCACCAGGTCCAGCAGCTCCTCGGGATCCAGCGAGGCGAGGGTGAGCCACAGGGGCCGGCCCTCGCGGCGGGCGCGCAGGTCCCACAGGGCGTTGACCACGGCGCCGATCGCCATGGTCATCACGCCCTTCTCGGGGCCCAGCCAGCGCAGCTGCGAGTCGTAGGTGAGCTCGCGGTGGATCCCGCCGAGGTCGGCGAGGACCTCCTCGACGTCCCGGCCCACCAGGTGCGGGGCGAGGACCGAGATCGCGGCGGACTGCACGTCGTTGCCGCGGCCGATGGTGAACACCAGCGCGGTGCCCTCGTCCCCGGCGTCCGTGCGCAGGCTGAGGTACGCGGCCGAGTAGTCCGGGTCGGGGTTCATCGCATCGGAGCCGTCGAGGCTGCGGCTGGTGGGGAAGCGGACATCCTGCACGTCCAGCGCGGTGAAGACGCTCATCGGGCGGTCCCTCCGCCGGCGGCCGACGGGGCCGGGACGAAGCGGGTGCGCTGGGAGCCGAGGTGCTCGATGCCGAGCTCGACCACGTCCCCCTCGGCCAGGTACGGGAACCGGCCCGAGAGGGCCACGCCCTGCGGGGTGCCCGTGTTGATCAGGTCACCGGGCGAGAGCACCATGAACTGCGAGAGGTGATGGACGATCTGCGCGACGGTGAAGATCATGTCCGCGGTGGTGGAGTCCTGGCGGGGCTCCCCGTTGACGGAGGAGAACAGGCGCAGCGCCTGGGGGACGACCTCGTCGGCCGGGACCAGGGAGGGGCCCACCGGGTTGAAGCCGCGGCAGTTCTTGCCCTTGGACCACTGGCCGCCGGACGCGGCCAGCTGATAGTCCCGCTCGGAGAGGTCGTGGCTGGTCACGTACCCGGCGATGACGTCGAGCGCGGCCTGCTCGTCGCGCAGGTAGGCGGCCTCGGTGCCGATCACCACGCCCAGCTCGACCTCCCAGTCGACCTTCTGCGCGCCCGGCGGGATCTCGACGTCGTCGTGGGGGCCGACGACGGTGTTGGGGTGCTTGTGGAACAGGATCGGCACCGCGGGCGGCTCCGCCCCGGACTCGGCGGCGTGCGCGGCATAGTTCTGGCCGATGCACAGCACGGCCTGCGGGCGGGCGATGGGAGCGCCGATCCGCTCCGTCTCCGCCCCCTCCCAGACGGGAAGCTCACCGGCGGCGAGCGCCTCGCGCACCCGCGCGATGCCGCCGCCGGCGAGGAAATCGCCGTCGATCTCCTCGGTGAGGCCGCCGAGGCGATACGTCACCCCCTCGGAGACGACAGCCGGTTCTTCCTGGCCCACCGGGCCCAGACGTCGCA
Source organism: uncultured Corynebacterium sp. (assembly GCA_964535185.1). Lineage (GTDB taxonomy): Bacteria > Actinomycetota > Actinomycetes > Actinomycetales > Dermabacteraceae > Brachybacterium. The sequence goes on along the minus strand of CAZHSL010000043.1, from coordinate 2,621 downwards.
GTTCCACGGACACTCCGTTCATGATCGGGCGCGGGTTCCTTCGCCGCCGACGGGAACCCGAGCCCCGTCGACCCACGTATCATCCTATGTATCGCCGCGACTTCACAAGCCTGGCCCGCGATGTGTGCCACATCCATCGAGTTCGCTCGGGACATGGACGGATCGCGGGAGCACAGAGTTAGGATGACTGGGCAACGTCGCCCACTCCTGAGGAGTCCCCGTGTCCCGCACCCCTGCCACCCTGTCGCCGTCCGCCCCGGATCAGCACGGCGAGTTCTCCGGCCTGCGCGCCCTGGTCACCGGCGGCGCCTCCGGCATCGGTGCCGCCACCGCGAGCGCCCTGCAGGGGCGCGGCGCCCAGGTGGCGGTGCTGGACCTGCAGCCCGACGGTGCCCCCGAGGGCACCCTCGCGCTGCGCTGCGACGTGGCGGACTCCGCGAGCGTCGAGGAGGCGGTGGCCGAGGCCGCGGCACGGCTCGGCGGGCTGGACATCGTGATCAACAACGCCGGTATCGGGGCGCAGGGCGATGTCGCCGACAACGACGACGCCGAGTGGGCGCGGGCGCTCGACGTCAACGTCACCTCGGTGGCCCGGGTGACCCGCGCCGCCCTGCCGCACCTGCGCCGCTCCGAGAACGCGGCGATCGTGAACACGGCCTCGATCGCCTCCGCGGTGGGCCTGCCGCAGCGGGTGCTCTACTCCGCGACCAAGGGCGCCGTGCAGTCGATGACCCTGGCCATGGCGGCGGACCTGGTCGGCGAGGGGATCCGGGTCAACGCCGTGCTGCCCGGCACGGCGGACACTCCCTGGATCGGCCGGCTGCTGGAGAAGGCCGACGACCCTGCCGCCGAGCGGGCCGCGCTCGAGGCCCGGCAGCCGCACAAGCGCCTGGTCGCCCCGGAGGAGGTCGCCGAGGCGCACTGCTACCTCGCCTCGCCCCGCAACCGCTCCACCGTGGGCGTGCTGCTGTCGATCGACGGCGGCGTGACCGGGGTGCGCACGAGGAGCTGAGCTCCACCTCGCTCGGGACGCACCGCTCATCGGCGCCGCTGCCGCCACCGGTCAGCGCCCGTCGGCCCGTGACTCCTCCTCCGCACGCCGCACGATCTCCCGATCGTTCGCATCCGCCCGGCGCGCTCCAACCGCCGCGCCGATCGCGATGCCGAAGCTCATGCCGATCGGCACGCCGAACACGAAGTTGTCGAGGATGAGCAGGCCGAAGAGCGCCCCGGCGGCGATCCCCAGGCCTGCACCCAGCGCGACCCCCACACCGACGTACCTGCTCCGACGCGCCTCCGGCGTCTCCGGCGTCCAATGCTCCGCGTCTCCCTCGCGGTCCTGGGGATGGTACGGCGTCGTCATGCCGCGCTCCTCGCTCCTTCGCTCTGGGATCCCCATGCCATCAGAGTCAGCGGGGTCGGGGTAGCGACTTTCGTCGGCGATGGCGCCGCGTCGCCGGCGTGCCACCCTCCGTGGGCTCTGCGCGCGTCACTCCTCGCGCAGCACCCGGTACACGATCGAGTCGTCGCGGCGGTCCCAGCCCCGCTCGCTGCCTCGACGGTAGATCTCCTGGGCGGAGGCCGCCAGGGGCACCTGCTGGTCGACCTCGGCGGCGGCGTCGGCGACCAGGCCCATGTCCTTGACGAAGATGGTCAGCGCGGAGCGGACGTCGTCGAAGGCGCCGTCGACCATGCGTCGGCCCCGGTCGCCGAACATGAAGGAGGCGGCCGCTCCGGTGCCGAGCACCTCGTGGACCTGCTCCAGGTCCAGGCCCATCGAGTCGGCGAGCGCGAGCGCCTCCCCGGCGGCGGCGATGTGCACGCCGCACAGCAGCTGGTTGACGATCTTGAAGCGCTGCCCGTCGCCGGGCCGCGGCCCCACCACGGGGGCGTTCGCGGCCAGGGCGTCGAGCAGGGGCCGCACGGCGGCGACGTCGGCCTCCGCTCCGCCCACCATGATCAGCAGGTCGCCGGTCGCGGCGCGGGCGGCTCCGCCGGAGACCGGGGCGTCCACCACGTGCGCGGTGACCCCGTCGAGCCGTGCCGCGGCGGCCTCGATCGCGGCGGGGCCGACGGTGGACATGATCAGAAGCGTCGTGGACGGGCGCAGCACCTCGGCGATCCCGTCCTCGCCCCACAGCACGGCCTCGAGCTGGGCGGGGGTCGCGACCATGACGACCACGACGTCCGCGCCGTCGGCCGCCTCGCGGGCGGAGGCGGCGGGCGCGGCGACGTCGGCGAGGGCGTCCCGGGCCGCCGGGGCCAGGTCGAAGGCCGTGACGGGGAACCCGGCCTCGGCGGCGGTGCGGGCCATCGGGGCGCCGATGGCGCCCAGCCCGATCCAGGCGATCGAGGGGGTGGTGCCGGTGCTCATCAGGTGCTCTCCTTCGAAGGGTCTCAGCGGGCCGCGACGGCGGCGGTGAGGGTGTCGACGACATCGGCCAGGGCCTGCGCCCCGCCGACGTTGCCGGGGAAGACGACGTAGGGCATGCCGAGGACCTCCTCCGGGGCCTCCTCTGCGGAGAACAGAGAGACCTGCCCGGCCCAGAACTGGCCCTCGACCCGTGCGCGGCGGATCCCGAGCCCGTTCGCCGCGACCTCGTGGGAGGTGATGCCGCCCT
>CAZHSL010000042.1:0-13177 GCA_964535185.1 uncultured Corynebacterium sp. | reverse complement strand
CCGAGGCCTATACCGGCGAGGACGCCCGCCTCACCCCCCGCCACGGTGTGCCCGCGGTCGATCCCGACTCCCCCGATTCCGCGAAGGACGACTGACATGTGCGGGCGGTTCGCGTTCTTCCAGGAGATCGAGCCGTTGGTCGACGACCTCGGCGCGGTGGACCTCTCCGACCCGTCCGTGCGCAGCCGCTGGAACATCCCGCCCACCGCCCCGATCCACGTCGTCACCGAGTCGATCGACAGGCAGACCGGGCAGGTGCTGCGGGCGCTGCGGATCGCGCGCTGGGGCCTGCTGCCCCCGTTCGCGAAGGACGCGACCTTCTCCTCCCGCACCTTCAACGCCCGCCGGGAGACCCTCGCCGAGAAGCCCAGCTTCCGCGGCAGCCTGGGACGCTACCGGGCGATCGTGCCGATGGACGGCTACTACGAGTGGGTCCGCGACGCGAACGGCAAGCGCAAGCAGCCGTACTTCATCGCCCCGGCGGACGGCTCCTCGCTGTACATGGCCGCGCTCGTGTCGTGGTGGAGGGGACCGGGCGGCCACGACGGCCCGGCCGCGAGCGAGGACGGCGCCTTCCTCCTGTCCGCCACGATCATCACCCGGGAGGCGCACGGCGACCTCGCGGGGATCCACGACCGCACCCCGGTGATGCTGCGGCGCGAGGCGATCGATGCCTGGCTCGACACCGCCATGGACGACCGCCACGACGCGCAGGCCTGGATCCTCGAGGACGCGCACCTGCTGGACGATGCGATGCTCGGCGTCCGCGAGGTGGATCCGGCGGTGGGGAAGGTCGGCAACGACGGTCCGGAGCTGCTGGAGCCTCCCCGGACCCTGCTGTGACCCCCGCTCCCCGCCCCCTCCGACTCCGTCCGGGGTCTGACGCGCCCGGGCCGGTGCGCGCCGTACGCTCGGGAGCATGACCGCCGACCCGACCCCACCCCCGGGCCCGCAGCCACCCGGTGCGCCGCCCCGGCGCGCCCGGCTGCGCGATCCGTTCCGCTGGATCATCGAGAACCCCGGGCCGGTCGACGCGATCGTCTTCGGCGGTGCCGCCTTCCTGGTGCTCGTCTTCTCCCTCGGAGCTGGCGCCAGCGGCTGGTGGACGCTGTACTCGGTCGCCATGATCGCCGCGGGAGCCCTGTGCCGAGTGCGTCCGCTGGCCGGCGTCGGCGTCATCGGCGCACTCGCCGTGCTCCACATGCTGATGATGATCCCGGTGATCCTCGGCGATGCCATGACCTTCTACGCGATGTTCTGCGCCGTCGCCTACGGCCGGCCGCTCGTGCACGGCATCGGGGTCGCCGCGGGCATGCTCGGCGTCCTCGCACAGGCCCTCTTCTGGAGCATCGACGCGTTCGTGTCGCCGTACGGCGGGCTGGTCCCCGCCGCCACCAGCTTCGTGATCCTGATGGTGATCGGCACCATCACGATCGTCGCGGTCTGGGCGCTGGCGAACCTGCAGCGCGCCCGGGTGCGGCAGCTGGCGCTGATCCGCGACCGGGCGGAGCAGGCCGTGCGCGAGCGCGAGCAGCGCACGGCCCTCGCGGTCGCCGACGAGCGCGCCCGCATCGCCCGCGAGATGCACGACGTGGTCGCGCACTCGCTGTCGGTGATCATCGCGCAGGCCGACGGCGGGCGCTTCGTCGCCTCGCAGAAGCCGGAGAAGGCCGTCGAGGTGCTCGGCACCATCGGCGAGACCGGCCGCGCCGCGCTCGCGGACATGCGCTCGCTGCTGGGGGTGCTGCGCCAGGAGGACGAGACCAGCTTCGGCCCCCAGCCCGGGCCCGAGATGCTCCCCGACCTGGTGGAGCGGGTCCGCGCCGCCGGGCTCGACGTCGACCTGGACCTCGACGCGCCGCTGGAGGGCCTCCCCCAGGCCCTCGGCGTGTCCGTGTTCCGGCTGGTCCAGGAATCGCTCACCAACGTGCTCAAGCACGCCGGGCAGGGGGCCACCGCCGCCGTGCGCTCCTTCCGCACGGCCGACGAGCTCGTCATCGAGGTGATCGACGACGGCCAGGGCGTCGACCCGAGCTCCGACGGACAGGGGCACGGACTGACCGGCATGCGCGAGAGGATGTCCGTGTTCGGCGGGACGTTGAGCGCGGGGCCGCTCCCCTCGCGCGGCTACCGGGTGCGAGCCGGCATCCCCCTCCAGGGCGGCGACCGCACCGACCGCGCCGACCGCGCCGGTCGAGACGGGGATCGTCAGGATCCCTACCAGATCCACGGCGGAACCGGCACGGATCCTGACGATCCCGGTTCCGCTGTGCACCCGAGACCTCACCTCCCAGGAGAGACCCGATGAACGAGACCCCCGACCGTCCGCTGCGCATCGCCCTGGTCGACGACCAACCGCTGGTCCGGGCCGGCTTCGCCATGGTCATCGACTCTCAGGACGACATGGAGGTGATCCTGCAGGCCTCCGACGGTGCGGAGGCGGTCAGCGCGCTGCGCGCCCGCAGCGTCGACGTGGTGCTGATGGACGTGCGGATGCCGCGCAAGGACGGCATCGAGGCGACCGCCGAGATCCTCGCCCAGGCCCCGGAGGACCGGGCCCCGAAGGTCATCGTGCTGACCACCTTCGACCTCGACGAGTACGTCGTCTCCGCGATCCGTGCCGGGGCCAGCGGGTTCCTGCTCAAGGACGCCCAGCCGGAGGAGCTGCTGGGCGCGATCCGCACCGTCCAGCGGGGGGACGCGGTGATCGCCCCGTCGGCCACGCGGCGGCTGCTCGAGCGCGTGGTGCAGACCCCGGAGCCGGCCGAGCAGGATCTCTCGATCCTCGCGCCGCTGACCGAGAGGGAGCGGGAGGTGCTCACCCTGATGGGGCGGGGCTGCTCCAACCACGAGATCGGGGCGGAGCTCTTCGTCGCCGAGGCGACCGTGAAGACCCACGTGGGGCGGGTGCTCGCGAAGCTCGGTGCCCGCGACCGCGTGCAGGCCGTCATCATCGCGTTCGAGACCGGGCTGGTCACCCCCGGCTCCCACTGATCGATGCCGGCCCGGACAGGGCCGGTCATCCCACGGTATGACGGGGGCGCGCCGGGGAGCGCATCCGCGGCGCCCCGCACCCGACCACGGGGGGACGACAGGTCGCCGCCGCGCCCGCGAGGATGGTCATCGACCAGCTCACCTCCTCGTGAAGGAACCCTGATGACCGCTCCCCAGGCTGCGCCCCCGACCACCCCGGGCGGCCCCGCACCCGCTCTCGTCGCCCGGCGGGTGACCCGCCGCTACGGCGCCGGCGCCGGCACCGTCACCGCGCTGGACGCGGTGGATCTCGAGATCGGCGGCGGCGCCTTCACCGCGATCATGGGCCCCTCCGGCTCCGGCAAGTCCACGCTGCTGCACGTCCTGGCCGGGCTGGACGCCGTCGACGACGGATCGATCGTGCTGGAGGGCACGGAGATCACCGGTCTGGGCGATGACGCGCTGACCCGGCTGCGCCGGGAGCGCATCGGCTTCGTCTTCCAGTCCTTCAACCTGCTGCCGATGCTGAGCGCCGAGCAGAACATCCTGCTCCCCCTCGAGCTCGCCGGCCAGAGGGTGGACCGCGCCTGGCTGGACACCCTCACCTCCGCCTTCGGGATCGGCGATCGCCTCGACCATCTGCCCTCACAGCTCTCCGGCGGCCAGGTCCAGCGCGTCGCGATCGCCCGCGCCCTGGTGACCTCCCCGGCGGTCGTCTTCGCCGACGAGCCCACCGGCAACCTCGATTCCCGCACCACCGAGGAGGTGCTCGACTTCCTGCGGCTGTCGGTCGACGAGCTCGGGCAGACCGTCGTCATGGTGACCCACGAGCGGGACGCCGCCGAGCGCGCCGATCGCATCATCTCCCTGGCCGACGGCCGGATCGCCAGCGACGAGGACCTGCGGGGGCAGCTCTGATGGCGCGTACCTCCGTGAAGCTCACCCCACTGCGACGGCACGTCGCCGCCGTCCTCACGATCGCGCTGTCCTGCGCGTTCGTCGCCGTGATGCTGCTGGCCGGGAACCTGGTCCAGGCATCGCTGCGCTCCCAGGCCGCGCAGACCTACGACGGCGCCGACCTCGAGATCACCCAGGAGATCGACGACGACGCATGGGCCTCCGAGGAGCCGCTCGCAGCGCCGCAGGTCGAGGGCACCGACGCGGTCTGGCCGCTGACCAGCACGTACCTCGAGCTGAGCTCCGCGCACGGCAGCTCCTTCCTCAGCGCCTCGATACAGCCGCCGGGCGGCGCCCCGCAGCTCGTCGACGGCACCCGCGCCGAGACCGGCTCCGAGGTCGTTCTCGACCGCGCCGCGGCCGACGCCCTCGAGGTGGGCATCGGGGACACCGTCACCCTCCCCGCCGACGTCTCCGCCGACGCGCAGGAGCACCGCCTGACCGTCGTGGGCATCGCGCCCACCCCGGAGGGCGCGGTCTTCGGCGCGACGCCCCGAGTGCTCGTCGACGAGGCGAATGCGACCGCGCTGCTGGGGCCGACGGCCGGCACGGTCACCGAGACGTGGCTCGCCACCGTCCCCGACGGCACCGACCCCGCGACGGTCGCCGCGGACGCGAACGGGAACGGGCTCAGCGTGCGCACCACCGACGAGGCGGAGCAGGAGGCGGCCGCGGACTTCATGCGCGGCTTCGCGGCCCTGGGCATGCTGCTCGCCGTGTTCGTGGTGATCGCCCTGTTCACCAGCGCCGTGGTCATCGCGAACACCTTCGCGGTCACGCTCGCCCAGCGCACCCGCTCGCTCGCACTGCTGCGCACCCTGGGCGCGACCCGCTCCCAGGTGCGGTCCGTGGTGCTGCGCGAATCGCTCACGGTGGGCCTGCTGGGCGCGGTGATCGGCATGCTCGGCGGCCATCTGCTGGTGCAGGCGGCCCTGCTCATCGCAGCATGGGCCGGCTGGCTCGAGGGCGTGATGGTGGCCCCCGCCGGGATCCTGTCGGTGCTGCTGCCGGTGCTCGCCGGTGTCGTGATCACGCTCCTGGCGAGCCTCGCCCCGGTGCGCTCGGCGACCCGGGTCGCGCCCCTGCAGGCACTGCGCCCCGAGCCCCCGGCCCAGCGCCGCGGCCTCGGCGTGCGCGGAGCGCTCGGCCTGGCCGCGATCGTGCTCGGGATCGGCGCCCTGATCGGCGGCACCGCGCTCGCGCTCAACGGGCAGGCGGGAGCGGGGATCCTCGCCGCGATGCTCGGCGGGGTCGTGAGCTTCACCGGCGTCCTGCTGGTCCTGGTGGTGCTCACCCGCCCGCTGTCCTCCCTCGTGGCACGGATCGCGGGCCGTCTGGGAGGGCTGCCGGCCCGGATCGCGGGCGCGAACGTGGCCCGCAACCCGCGCCGCAGCGCCGCCACCATCGCCGCGCTCCTGATCGGCACCACCCTGATGACGATGATGGCCGTCGGAGCGCGCACCGCCGAGTCGACCCTCACCTCCGAGCTCGACTCCCGCCGCCCCATCGACATGGTGATCAGCGCGGAGGCGATGCCCGAGGACGCCGCCGCGCAGATCGCCGCGATCGACGGGATGGACACCGCGCACCCCTCCGCCCGGGGCGACATCGAGGTGGGCTCCTCCGAGCCGATGACCCTCTACTCGGCCACGCCAGAGGTGCTGCGCGAGACCTCCCACCGGCCCGGGATGGCCGAGGAGCTCGCCGACGGGGTGGTGCTGCTCGGTCAGGAGCGCGCGGAGCGGTTCGGGCTCGAGGACGGTCAGGTGCTCCGCATCGACGGCCCGGACGGCACGCAGGAGCTGCGCGTGCAGGTCGACGCGAACCTGCAGATGTCCCTGGTCACCCCTGCGACGCTGACGCAGCTCGTCGGGGACGCGACCCGGCCCGTCGTGCTCGCCGACTTCGCCGACCCCGGCACCCCCGAGCGCTCCGGCGTCGGTGCGCTCGAGCTGATGAGCTCCGTGGGCGAGGCGACCTCCGGCAGCGCCTACAGCGAGGCCTCCGTGGTCGCCGGCGGGATCGAGCGGGAGTCCTACGGGCAGATCCTCTCGGTCCTGCTGGGCATCACCGTCGGTCTGCTCGCGGTCGCCGTGCTGGTGGCGCTGGTCGGCGTGGCCAACACGCTCAGCCTCGGCGTCATCGAGCGCACCGGCGAGAACGCGCTGCTGCGTGCGCTGGGGACCACCCGCCGGCAGATGCACGCGATGCTCGGCTGGGAAGGCGTGCTCCTCGCCCTCGTCGGCGCGGTGCTGGGCTTGGTGCTCGGCAGCGTGTACGGGGTGCTGGGCATCAACGCGCTGCTCGGCTCGACCTACCCGGTCTCGATCACGATGCCGTGGCTCCAGCTGGCCCTGGTGCTGGTGCTCGCCGTCGCCGCGGGAGCGGTGGCCTCGGTCCTGCCGGGCCGGGCAGCGGCCCGCACGGCCCCTGCGGCCGCCCTGGCCGACGCGGACTGATCACGGGGCGGCACGGGCGCTCCCACCCCGCCTTCGCCACGGGACGGGCCCCGCACCGGAACGCTCCGGTGCGGGGCCCGTCCCGTGCGGGAAGGGATCCGCTCAGCGCTCCCCGCCGGGCAGCGGGGTGGAGCGCACCAGGCGCGTCAGCAGCACGAACACCGCCACCGCGAGCAGCAGCGCGAGCCCGCCCTGCCAGTACAGCGCCCCGCGCAGCAGGCTCGCCCCGATCAGGGCCTGGAACAGCTGCCAGGTGAGCCCGAAGCCGAGCCCGAAGCGTCCCTTCGCGAGGATCGACCGCGCCGCCACCCCGAGAGCCAGCGCGAACAGGAGCAGGAACACCGCCAGCCCCACACCGAACCGGGCGTCGAGGAGCCCTCCGGAGACCCCGATGAAGCAGTAGGTCGCCGTGATCACGAGCAAGAGGGCCTCGACGCCGAGCAGCGAGGCGACCACCGGGCGGTCGCGGGGGCCCGGGTCGGGAGCATCGTCGGCGCGCGCGGAGGGGCGGGGATCGGAGGGCATGGTGGCACTGTAGCGGGCCGGGCGGCTCCCCCCTCGTCACAGAGCTGCCGGCCGGATGACAAGCACTTCCTCCCGCTCGCCGCAACGTCTTCGTGCCCGGCATCACGACAACCGCGGCTCCGCACCGACGTGTGTGGGAAGTGCCACCAGGCTTGCGCATCCAGACCCTTGTCGAGGCCGCGACGCCCCCACAGAATGGAGAACGGCTCGCGCCGCCGACGGACCTCGCGGAGATCTCATGCTCCCGATCCGGCGGCCCCGAGCCGGAGACCCGAGAACGCCCCCGAGGGAGCGACCCTCGCCGCGTCGCGCCCCACGGGGCGAGGCGTGGCGTCCTGGAAAGAGAGAGTGACGATGGACTGGCGCCACCGTGCCGAGTGCCTCAACCATGATCCCGAGCTGTTCTTCCCGATCGGGAACACCGGACCGGCGATCACGCAGATCCAGGAGGCGAAGGCGGTGTGCCAGAAGTGCGACGTCATGACCGCGTGCCTCAAGTTCGCTCTCGAGTCCGGCCAGGACTCCGGGGTCTGGGGCGGCCTGTCCGAGGACGAGCGCCGCTCCCTCAAGCGCCGCAACGCCCGCGCCCGTCGCGCTGGCTGACTCCCTCCCTGCGGCGACGCGAGGCGACAGCGCGGCGCCGCAGGCCCGCCTCCGGAGGCCCCGCTCGAGGAGCCGGGCTCAGACCGTGAGCGGGTCGAGGTAGACCTCGACCACCGCTCGCGTCCCCCCGTCGAGGTTCTCCCAGTCCAGCGTCCCGCCCAGCTGCCCCTGCACCAGCGTCAGCGCGATGTTGGTGCCCAGCCCGGTCGGCTTGGCTGCACCCATCCCCCTGCCGTCGTCCTCGATCGAGATGACCAGGTGGGAGCCGGTGCGCTCGCTGCGGATCGTGAGCGTGCCGCCGGTCTCGGACAGCCCGTGCTCCACCGCATTGGTGGCCAGCTCCGTGACCACCAGCGCCAGCGGCGTCGCCTCCTCCGCCCGGATCGATCCGACCCGCCCGATCTTCTGGGTGCGCACCTCGACCTGGGCGTCGGCCAGCTGCGGGGTCCCCGCCCGGTGGACGGTCGCGCTCGCCGCATCGACCGCGAGCCGCAGGCAGCGGTCGATGACCTCGTCGAAGTGGACCGCCTCCTGAGAGCCCTGCAGCAGCGACTCGTGCACCAGCGCGATCGTCGAGACCCGGCGCATCGCCTCGGCGAGCGCCTCGCGCGCCTCGTCGGTCTTCATCCGCCGCGACTGCATCCGCAGCAGGGCCGCGACGGTCTGGAGGTTGTTCTTGACCCGGTGGTGGACCTCGCGGATCGTCGCGTCCTTGGTGATCAGCTCCCGCTCCCGGCGCCGCAGCTCGGTCACGTCGCGCACCAGGATCACCGCACCGGTGCGGGCTCCCTGCTCCGTCAGCGGGACCGCCCGCAGCGACAGCGTGCCGCCGCGGGCCTGCATGTCCGAGCGCCAGGCGGCTCGGCCCATCAGCACCAGGGGCAGCGATTCGTCGACCGTGCTGCGGGACTGCAGCACCTCGGTGGACAGCTCGGCGAGCGTGATGCCCACCATGTCCCCCTCGATGCCGAAGCGGTGGAAGGCCGAGATGGCGTTCGGCGAGATCCACTGCACCACTCCCGCCTCGTCGAGCTCGACCACGCCGTCCCCCACCCGCGGCGCACCGCGGCGGGGCGGGATCGGTGCTCCGGCGATGGGGAACGCGCCCGTCTCCAGCATGCGCAGCAGCCGCTCGCCGAGCCGGCGCTTCTGGGTCTCGTTGTGGGAGGTGCGGCTGTCGTCGACCGGGCTCTCCGCCGCGAGCACGGCGAGGGTGCGGCCGTCCTTGCGCACGGGGATCAGCAGGCCGGTCGCGGTACGTCCCTCGCGCTCGATCGCGGTGGGCCGATGGTCGGGCTCTCCCCCGGCCAGCAGCCGGGTGATCTCGGCGCCCTCCTCGCCGTCGTCGCTGAGGCTGCCCACCGGGTCCTCGTAGTAGACGGTGGAGCCGGTGGCGGGCCGGCAGTGCGCCACGGCCAGGGCGCCCTGGTCCTCCTGGATCCACAGCACGAGGTCGGCGCGCAGCAGATCGGACAGCAGGTTCCAGTCACCGATCAGGTGCTGCAGCCAGTCGGCCTCCTTCTCGGAGAGAGCTCGGTTGTCGGCGAGGAACTTGGACAGGCTCGGCATGCAGACAGGATAGGTGCCGGGGCGGAGTGCTCCGCGACCGTCCCACGGACACGAGCTCCGGGCGGTTGCTCTGCTCTAGGCTGAGCGCGCAACAGTTCCCAGGAAGGACCAGGATGAAGCTTCGCGAGACGTTGACCCTCCCCCTGTCGGCCGCCGGAGCGATGGTGATGTACGCCGATCCGGAGTACACCGCGATCCGGCGTTCGACGCTCGGTGCCGCCCGGGCCGGGGCCTCGGTCGAGGGGTCTCCTGCCGGCGCCTTCACGGTGCGCACCGAGCTGTCGATGCCCACGGACCGGGTGCCGGACATGGTGCGACCCTTCGTCGGGTCCTCGGTCACGATCCACGAGACGCAGTCCTGGTCCGCTCCGGAGGCCGACGGCGGCCGCCAGGGCACGATGACGCTCGAGGTCGCCGGCACCCCGGCCGGGCTCACCGGCTCGTTGCGGCTGCGCCCGGGCGGGGAGGACAGCTGCAGCGTCGAGATCGACGGCGATCTGGTCGCGAAGATCCCGCTGCTGGGAGCGCGGCTGGAGAAGGCTGCCATGCCCTACGTCTCCACCGTCCTGCGCGCCGAGGAGCGCTCCGCCCGCACCTACGTGGAGGACCACGCCGGCTGACCCCGCCCGCCGCGCGGGAGCGGGGAGGGCGCAGCGGAGACCGCCGCCCCTCCCTCGCGATCAGGTCGGCCTCGAGGTCAGATGATCCGGCCCGACGTCAGCTGCTCGTACCGGTCTCCAGGAACACGAGCGCGTCCTGTCCCTCGCCGGCGTCGAACCACAGCAGCGCCGGGTCCGTGTCATCCGCCTCCGCCGTCGCCGCATCCTGCTCGGTGACATGGAAGCTCGCGATCCTCGCCGAGCGCCGCTCCCGCATCCGGATCCCGAAGGCGCCGCCCTCCTCGGTCGCCGCGTCGATGACGTCGTCGGGGGCGTCCGCGGCGATCACGAGCACCCGCTCGGAGCGCTCGGCGGCGGTGAACGCGACGTGCACCGCTTCCTGCAGCGCCTCGTACTCGAGGTCCTCCTCGTCCTGTCCGGGACGATCCGCGCTCGCCTCGGAGGTGACCGCCCAGGCCGCCCGGCCCGGCTCGAGGTCGATGAGTGCACGCCCCTCGCGGAGCGCCGGTCGGTCCTGTGCGAGCAGGGGGAGATAGATCCTCATGGGGTCATCCTCTCACCGGCTCCGCAGCCTGCGGCGCCGCGGCCCCGGCGGGTGCCGCGCCCTGGAGCGCAGGCGACGCGGCGAGATCGCGGAGGCCACGGCGCAGCGCGGAGCGGGGGGCGGACTCGGACAGCAGCGCCCCGTCCCAGACGGCGGTGCGGCAAGCGACGGGATCGTCCGGGAGCAGGGTCAGCGAGCGCACCGGCATCCGCGTGCCGATCAGCTCCCGCAGCCGGTCCCCCGGCACGGGAGCGCCCACGCGGTTGACCACGACGTGGAGCTCGGTGACGCCGAGCTCCTCGAGCCGCGCCTGGTCGCGCAGGAGACGCGTGATGCTCACCGGATCGGCGGAGACCACGGCGATCACCGCGTCCGCCGCCTCGATCGCGCTGAGCGCCGCGGCGTTCCGCTGCGGTGCGGAGGTGTCGTAGCTGAGCTCCTCGTCCTCCTCCAGCACGGGAGCGATGTCGGCGATGATCAGCTCGCCACGACGGGCGAGCGCTCCCCACACCCCGTCGAGCGCGGTGCGGCGCAGCTCGCCCCAGCGCCCGGGCACACCGATCCCGCTGAGCAGGCGCAGCCGCGGCTGGACCTGCGGCAGCAGCGACTCCAAGGTCTCCTCGTCCAGGGTGTCGCGGTCGTAGGCCCGTGCGGCGGCGACCAGTCCGGGCGCCTCGTCGAGCACCCCCAGCAGCTGGCTCTGCGAGGGGCCGTAGGTGTCGGCGTCGACCAGGATCGTCTCCCGCCCGGCCGCTGCGGCCTCGGCCGCGAGATTCACCGCGACGGTCGAACGCCCCGGCGCTCCCGCCGGGCCCCACACGGCGACCAGGCGCCCCGCGGCGCCGGGAGGATCCGCGGTGGCGGCCTCCTGGACCCAGGCCTCGGAGTCCTCCTGCTCTCCGCGCACCGCCGCCTCGATCGCGGCGAGGATCTTCTCGACCGGCGCGTCGGCGGGCACCATGTGGCGCAGGCCGAGCGTCGTGCTGTCCGCCTCGTCGGACGGCCGCATCCCCACCACCGCGGCGTCGCGGAGCATCGCCGAGAGCACGTCGCGACCCAGGCCGCGGACCGTCATGTCGATGAGGACCACGTCGCCGATGCCGGCAGCGGTGACCGCGAGCGTCTCGGCGAGATCGGCGCAGCGGCGCACCACCCTCGCGGCCCCGTTCCGCTCCATCGCGAGGTCGTGGACGATGCGCACCTCGTCGCTGCCCGAGGCGCACAGGACGATGTCGATCACGGTGCCACCTCATGAGCTCCCGGGACGCCGATGACGTCGAGGCGCTCGTCCTGCGAGAGCACCTCGAGCACCTCGTCGAGGCTGTCGCTGGGCACGAGCACCTCGACCGACATCTCCCGCATGCCCAGGGAGCTCCCTTCATCGACCCGGCGCACCACGGCGTCCGGCACCAGCAGCCGCGCCTGCGCCTCGGCGCCCTCCTCGATCGCCGGAGCGGTGTGCCAGAGCTCCACCGTCGCCCCCGGGACGACGGACTCGGCCACCGCCGCATCGACCGGGATCACGACGGGGCGCAGCGGCACCTCCGCCGCCTGGCCGATCGCCGACATCGGCACCAGCTCGCCGGACCGGATCGTGCGCAGGGCCACGGCCCCTTCCGGGATCGCCTCGAGGGTGCCCACGTAGTGGTCGGTCTGGTCGCCGAGCCGCAGCTCGACCGTCGTCAGGTCCTCTGCGGTGATCGGCTCGCCGGGGACGATGGCCGAGCGGGCCACGAGCACCGAGGTCGTCTCCGACAGCCGCGAGACCAGCACAGCGCCCATCAGCACGCTCGCCACGACGAGGACGATGCCGACGATCAGCCGCGGGTCCTTCCATCGCGGCGTGCGCAGCCTCATCATCCCTGCCGTCGCCCCCACTGCAGGCCCCTCCCCGTCGCCTCGACCGATGCTGTCCGTGTCTGACGGGAGGTTACGTCAGTCGGGGTGCCCGCGGGAGCGAAGAGCGACATTGTGGAGAACTCCGAGCCACCCGGACGACGAGCTCGGCGACACCGCCGTCCACAGCGCCGACCCCGACCGCGGTCGGGGATGAGAGACTGTCACCACCCACTGCTCAGGTGTGAACGATCGGAAGGACCGTCGATGCCGCCACGCTTCGTGCCGCTCAGCGATGTCGCGGAGATGCTCTCCATCTCCGCCTCCCAGGCCTATGCCCTGGTGCGGTCCGGTGAGCTGCGGGCGATCAAGGTGGGCGGCCGCGGCCAGTGGCGGGTCGAGACCTCGGAGATCGAGTCCTACATCCAGCGCAGCTACAGGGCCACGGCCAGCTACCTCGAGGAGGAGCGCCGACAGGAGCGGGCGAAGGCCCGGGGCGACGCCTGAGCGGACCGACGCTCCACCGGTCCGTGCGGCTCTGCCGGCGGTTCAGCGCAGCTGGACCAGCCTCAGCGCGGAGAATGCCACGGTGAGCCGCTCCGACCCCGGCACGGTCGTCCGCTCGCCCGTCGGCAGGGAGCGGATGTCCAGCGCATCGGCACCGACAGCGGCGATCCGTCCGCTGACCGCGCCGCCGGTGGTCTCCAGATGCACCACGCTGCGGTCCCGGGCGATCTCGCGCAGCACCGACCCGAGCCCCCTCGCGGAGCTCGCGGAGTCCTCGGCGAGCCGGGCCCGCGACGGCAGCCCCTCGATCATGACCACGGCGGCCAAGGGCACGATCGCACTGCGCGCACCGCTGTCCGCGACGAGCGCGACCCACCGGCTGCCCACCTCCCGGACCGTACCGCTCACGCGCACGTCGGCCCCCAGATGCAGCGTCAGCCGGCGACCCTCGGCCCCGCGGAGGCGATCGGGGAGCGTCAGCTGAGCCTGCTCGGCTCGGGTGAGGTCCTCCGAGATCGCCCGCGCCTCTTCCTGCTGATGGTGGGCGAACTGCCCCTCGAGGTCCTCGAAGATCCGCTCGAATC
>CAZHSL010000041.1:0-13236 GCA_964535185.1 uncultured Corynebacterium sp. | reverse complement strand
GATACCGTAACTAATGCAACCCATAAGGGGAACCATGGGTTCACAGAGGGAGATCCTGTCTACGCGACCGGCGCTGGGTTCTCACGCGGGCCACCGGCCCGCCGGGCACCGCGCCCGTCAGCGAGAATCTTTCACAGAATTGCTTGACGCTTCGGGAGCTCGGGGGATAGTTTTTCAGCCACTCGGGCACCGACGCCCGCCTCCCCCCTCCCCTCCAGGAGCATCTCGACGATGAGCATCGCGCCCCCTGAGCTCGCGAGACAGCGAGCGCGGTCCCCGCGCCGGATCCGCGGGACAGGATTCGTGTGGCTGCTGGTCCTGCCCGGCCTGGCCATGCTGGTCGCGGTGGTCCTGTACCCGCTGCTGCGCTCCCTGGTCATGGCGTTCTTCGACGAGAGCCTGCTGTACCCGGGCCGCGAGTTCGTGGGGCTGGAGAACATCGCCTCCGTGCTCGGGGACGACTTCCCGCAGCTGCTGTGGCAGACGCTGATCTTCACCGCCGGATCGACCGTGTTCCCCTTTCTGATCGGGCTCGCCCTCGCCCTGGCGCTCGACACGGGGATCCGCGGCCGCGGAGCGCTGCGGGGCCTGTTCCTGTTCCCCTGGCTCTTGCCCAGCGTGGTCGTCTCGTTCCTGTGGTCGTGGATCTTCGATGCGAACTACGGGGTCCTCAACGGGCTGCTGCAGTCCCTGTCCCTGATCGACTCCCCGGTCGCCTGGCTGTTCGACACCGAGACGGCGCGCATCGGGCTGATCATGGCCAAGACGTGGAACAGCTTCCCGTGGATCATGGTCATGCTGCTCGCCGCGCTGCAGACGGTCCCGGCCGAGCTGAAGGAGGCCGCCTCGATCGACGGCGCCGGCGCGATCCGCAGGTTCTGGACCGTCACCTGGCCCCACATCTCCGGCGTCACCGGGATCATCCTGCTGCTCGAGGTGATCTGGAACTTCCAGCACTTCGACCTGATCTTCGTCATGACCGGCGGCGGCCCGGCCGGCACCACCAGCACCCTGGCCACCGCGCTGTACGACGCGGCGTTCGGCTCCTACGACCTCGGGGAGGCCGGAGCGATCGGACTGCTGTGGATCATCCTGCTGATGGCCATGGTCGTCGTCTACGTCCAGCTCTCCGAGCGCAGTGAGGACCCGTCATGACCACCACGCATCCGTCGGTCGCCGCAGCCGAGCGCACGCAGCACCGTACCGCTCCCGCGCCCCGTCGGCCCCGCCGCTCCCGCTCCCGGGCCGTGCCGTGGCTGGCCGTGATCGTCATCGGCGTGTTCACCTTCGGCCCGACGTACTGGCTGCTGGTCACGTCGGTGACACCGGACAGCCAGGTCTACCAGTACCCGCCGCAGTTCTTCCCCACCAGCTTCACCCTGGACAACTACGTCTCCGTCTTCACCGATCCCGAGATCTACGGCTGGCTCACCAACTCGCTGGTCGTCGCGGGCTCGACGGCGGTGCTGAGCGTGATCACCTCGGCCTACATGGGGTACGCGATCTCGAAGTTCCGCTTCCGCGGCCGACGACCGCTGCTGCTGTTCATCCTGTTCAGCCAGATGCTGCCGTCCGCCCTGCTGCTGGTGACGCTCTACACCGTCTTCGCGAGCCTGGGCCTGCTGAACAATCACATCTCGCTGATCGTCTCGTTCACGACCTTCACCCTCCCGCTGTGCGTGTGGATGCTCAAGGAGTTCTTCGACACCCTGCCGGACGACCTGATCGAGGCGGCCGCCATCGACGGCGCGTCCCGGTGGCGGACCCTCCACGCGGTGGTCCTGCCCCTGACCATCCCCGGGATGGTGGCCGCCGGGCTGTTCGCCTTCATGCGCGGCTGGAACGACTTCATCTTCGCCCTGACCCTGACCAGCCAGGACCAGCGGACCCTGCCCCCGGCGCTGGTGAACAAGTACATGGGAGAGGCCGGGACCGACTGGCCCGAGCTCATGGCCGCCTCGTTCCTGGTCGCCCTCCCGGTGGCGATCGCCTTCATCGCCCTGCAGCGCTTCCTGACCGGAGGTCTGACCGCAGGCGCCGTCAAGGGCTGACCCCGCCCTCCCTCCGACGCACGACAACGCTGTCCCGCACACCCGAGAGGAACCCACCATGCACTCCGCACTCCACCTCCCCCGCTCCGCCCGGCGCCCGGTCCCGGGCGTCTCCCGCCGCCAGGCCCTCGGCCTGTCCGGGATCGGCCTCGGAGCCCTCGCCCTGTCCGCCTGCGGAGGATCGGGCGGTGGCGGCGGCGAGGCACCCTCCGGGGACAGCGGCGAGGACTTCCACTTCACCTCCTTCGCCCTCTCCGAGGATCCGCCCAGCAGCTGGATCGAGGAGACCCTGGCCGGCTACGAGGAGGAGCACGGCCTCACGGTCACGACCACCGCCGACGCCTACAACGACGCGCTGAACCAGATCCTGCTGCGCGCCCGCGGCGGCGAGCTGAACGGCGTCGTGCAGCTGAACCTCGAGTGGCTGTCCCCCATGGTCGCCACCGGGAAGCTGGTGGACCTCGCCGAGTACGCCTCCGGCATCGACTACACGGAGGCCGCGCTGGCCACCGGGCAGCTCGAGGGCACGCAGTACGGGCTGCCCTGGACGACCGCGGCGATCGGTCTGATCGCGAACACCGAGCTCCTCGAGAAGGCGGGGGTCGGTGAGACCCCGGTGACGCTCGACGAGTTCGCCGATGCGCTGCGGGCGGTCAAGGAGCTCGGCGGAGACATCGTGCCGTACGCCGCCTCGACCGAGGTCGCCCAGCTGAAGGACTTCATCTTCTGGCTCGAGACCCACGGCGCCACCCTCATGGAGGACGGCTCCTGCACACTGGGGGACGATCCCTCCGTGGCGGCCATGGAGTGGTACAAGGGGCTGTATGACGAGGGTCTGATCGTGGCGGGCACCGACCGCAACTCCGCGAGGAACCTGTTCAGCCAGGGCCGCACCGCGTTCTATGACGACGCCCCCATCGGGGCGTCCATCGTCGTCGCGAACTCCCCCGATGCCGAGATCCAGTCGAAGATGGCCCCCACGGCCCGTCCCGTCCTCGCCGCCGGGGACACGCCCCGGGCGCTCGCCTGGGGGAACCTGCTGGTGGTGGTGGACGGCCCCGGTGCCGTCTCCGGTGCGGAGTTCGCGCAGTGGATCACCTCGGATCCCGAGATCGCTCTGGAGTACTTCGGTGTCACGAGCAGCCCGCCGGTGACCGAGACCGGGCTCGAGGGCGAGGAGATCCAGGAGGACCCATTCCTCTCCGCCTTCACCGAGAAGATCACCGCCACCGCCTCCACCAGCCCGCTCTGGGCGTATCCCGAGTACGCGCAGCTGGAGACGGCGCTGGCCGAGGCGGTCCAGGCGGCGCTGCTCGGGCAGCAGAGCCCGGCCGAGGCGATGGCCGCGGCCGGAGAGGAGATCAACTCGCTCCTGTAGCAGTCCGGGCACGGGCCGGCGTCCTCGTCGGCCCGTGCCCGCGCGGCCCGACCCCACCCCCTCTCCACCTCCACCTCCACCTCGAAGGAGCCCACCCGTGAACACCCCTCCGGCGCATGACGCCGGCGGCCCGTCGGACGCCGGCGCCCCGCAGTCCCCGCTGCGGCACATCGCCAACGTCCTGCCCTCGCTCAATGCCACGATGTCCCGCGTCGCCGAAGCGGTGCTCGCCGACCCGGCCGCCTCCGGGATGGAGTCCATCACCGCGCTGGCCGAACGGGCGGGGACCTCGCCGACCACGGTCACCCGCTTCGCGGTGCAGATGGGGTACTCCGGCTACCCCGCCCTGCGCGGGTCCATCGCCCTGGACAACGGGCGCAGCGTCCAATCGGGCTGGGAGCACGACATCGGCACGGAGATCCGCCCCGACCACTCCCCCGACGAGGTGCTCGGCATCCTCGCGGGGACGCAGGCGCGCGCTCTCCGCGACAGCGTGAGCTTCCTGGACATCGACGGGCTGGAGAGAGCCGCCGCCGGCATCGCCGAGGCGGGACGGGTGCACCTGTTCGCGGAATGGGGGGACGTGCCGGCGATGCGCGAGCTGCACATGCGGCTCCTGCGCATCGGGGTCCCGGCATGGTTCCACGAGAGCCCCCAGGAGGCCGGGCTGGCCGTCTCGACCCTGCTGCGGGAGGGGGACGTGCTGGTGCTGGGCAATCGGTCCGGCGGGAGCGATGCCGCCGTGACCCTCGCGCAGACCGTGCGGGAGACCGCCGGCACCACGATCGCCATCCATGGCGAGCCCGAGTCCCGCCTGGCCCGGGCGGTGCACATCCCGCTGTACACCGGGATCCGCAACGGCTCGGTGTGGACCCAGTACTTCGCGGGACGGGCCAGCGACACCCTGGTGGCCAGCCTGCTCTGGGTGCTGGTCGCGCAGCGGCGCACCCGGGACGCCGCGATCTCCTTCCTGGATACATCGATCCTGTTCGAGAACGAGAGCTGTGGAGAATGATCAACGAGCATCACGAGTACGAGATCGTCGTCGTCGGCGGAGGCCTCGCCGGGGTGTGCGCGGCGATCGGCGCCGCACGCCGCGGCCGGCGCGTCGCGCTGGTGCAGAACCGTCCCGTCCTGGGCGGGAACTCCTCGAGCGAGGTGCGGGTGTGGGTGTGCGGGGCCACCGCCCACGGCGTCCACCACTACGCGCGCGAGACCGGGATCATGGGGGAGCTCTTCGTCGAGAACCAGTACCGCAACCCGGAGGGCAACCCGTACTACTGGGATCTGCTGCTGCTCGAGAAGGTCCGGGCCGAGCAGCGCCTCGACCTCTTCCTGAACACCGAGGTCACCCGGGTCGAGGCCGAGGGCCCGCAGCACGAGCGGAGGATCACCTCGGTCACCGGGTGGATGAGCGGCTCGGAGCGCTCGCTCACCTTCACCGCGCCGACGTTCATCGACTGCAGCGGGGATGGCCTGGTGGGCCACCTGGCCGGGGCCGAGCACATGAGCGGCCGGGAGCCGCGGGCGCTCTGGGACGAGCCGTGGGCGCCCGAGATCCCGGATTCGAACACCCTGGGCAGCACGATCCTGTTCTACTCCAAGGACATCGGCGAACCGTCGAAGTTCGTGGCACCGCCCTTCGCCGTCGACATCACCCGCACCGCGATCCCCGACCGCCGCATCATCCGCCACACCATGAACGGCTGCGACTACTGGTGGATTGAGTGGGGCGGCGAGATGGACGTCGTCCACGACAACGAACGCATCCGCGACGAGCTGCAGAACGTCTGCTACGGCATCTGGGACTACATCAAGAACTCCGGGAGGTTCGACGCCGACACCCTCACCCTGGAGTGGATCGGCGCCGTGCCCGGTAAGCGCGAGTACCGCCGCTTCGTCGGGGACCACGTGCTGATCCAGCAGGAGGTGCTCGAGCAGCGCGAGTTCGAGGACCGGGTGGCGTTCGGCGGATGGTCCATCGACCTCCACCCGGCCGGCGGGGTGTACGCCGAGGAGAAGGGGTCCCTGCACTGGCACCCCGACGGGAACTACCACATCCCGCTGCGCTCGCTGTACTCGAAGAACGTGCGCAACATGTGGATGGCGGGCCGGAACATCTCCGCCAGCCACGTCGCCTTCGGCTCCACACGCGTGATGGCCACCTGCGCGGTGCTGGGCGAGGCCGTCGGCATCGCCGCCTCCGTCGCGCTGGAGCATGGCGCGACACCGCGCCAGGTGGCGACGGAGCACCTCCCCGAGGTGCACCGGGCGCTGGTCCGCGCGGACGCCTCGGTGCTCGGCCTGGCCAACACCGACCCGGCCGATCTCGCCCGCGCCGCCGAGGTGACCGCCTCCTCGACCCGCACGCAGCTCGCCTCGACCACCTCGACGCGCACGCATGCGCTCAGCGACGATCTCGCCCTCGTCGTCCCTGCCGACCCGGGTGTGGACGGGATCGAGCTGCTGCTCACCGCCGAGGAGACCGCGGAGCTGACCGTCGACCTCTTCGACACCGGGAAGCCGCAGAACTACCTGCCCCACACCCGCGTGCAGTCCACCACCGTGACGGTCCCCGCAGGCACCACCTGGGTGCACGTACCCGTCCGCTGGACCCCGGCGGCACCGCAGAACGCGATGGTCGTGCTGCGCGCCGACCCGACCATCGCCGTGCACGAGGGCGCTGCCGCGCCGACGGGCACGTTGACCCTGCGCCACCGCGAGCTCCCGGCCGACGAACGGTTCACCGAGCAGTGGCGACCGTGGAAGCAGATCTACCACGCTCGGGGCATCTGCTTCCGCACCGTGGAGCCCACCGCCGCGTTCGCCCCCGCGAAGGCGGTCGGCGGCTACGCGCGCCCCTACGGCGGGCCGCAGATGTGGATCTCCGACGAGCTCAGCCGGGACCCGTCCCCGTGGATCGAGCTGACCTGGGACGACCCTCAGGAGATCGCCCAGGTCGACATCCTGTTCGACGACGACGTGGAGGAGGACCTGATCAACCTCCACCACCACCGCACACCCTGGGAGATCGCGCCCACCCTGGTGCGCAGCGCCCGCCTCGAGGCGCACGACGGATCAGCCTGGACACCGCTGGCCGAGGTCGCCGACAACCGCCGACGTCACCGCCGTGTCCACCTCGAGGCGCCTGTCCTCACCCGTCGGCTGCGGCTCACGGTCGAGGAGACCAACGGCAGCCCGGCAGCCCATGTCGTGGCGGTGCGCGCGTACGGGACAGAGCCGGCCGCGGGGTGACGGTGCGGCGGGCCCGTTCCTCAGCCCATGATCCGCTTGCCGCGCTGGGCGGCCTTGTCGCGGATGCCCTGGACGAGGCGGCCCACGCCGGAGAGGTCCTCGTCCTCGACCGGGGTCTCCACGAAGTCGACGATCGAGCGCATGGTGGCCAGGTCGATGCTGGGCATGCCCTCCGCCAGCTCCTGACCGATACGGGCACCGACCAGCTGCTCTAGGTTGTCTGCGGCTGCGGCGCCGCGGGTCTCCCGCACGCTCTCGAGCCGCTGCGCCAGGAGCCTGGCGGCGACGGGCGAGGCGGGGATCGGATCGGGATGGCCGGCGACGGTGATCTGGTCCATGGGGCTTCCTGGCTCGACGGTCCGTGCACGAGGTCGTAGGAGGCACGGGATGCCGGTCCGCTGCGACCGGCTCCTCCGCACAGTACCGGCATCCCCGCAGAGAGCGCGCGGCCGAGGCGGTCGACGAGCAGGCGAGGCGGGCACTCCTCCGCACCGATTCCGGCTCGGCGGCTCAGGGACGCTCCGCACCGATGGCCCCGGGGGCGCTCGGGCTCGACGGCGGCCGGGGTGCTTCGAACCGTCGGCGCCGGGTGGATCTGGGGCCCGGTGCTGCGACCCGTCGGTGCCAGACGGACCCGTCTCAAGTGTCAGGACATTTGCGGATCCGCAAATCTCCTAACGCCCGGTGGCATACCGGGCGCGATGGCTCCGAGGAGGGCGCGGGAGAGCGCCCGGCTGCGCTGGGAGAGCAGGTCACTGGCGGACGGCTCGTCAGGGCAGGACGGTCGGGCCGACGGGGCGTCGGGCAGATCATCAGGGGACGAGGACGGTCTTGAGCCCTTCGCCGCGTTCGACTGCCGCCAGTGCGGCACGGAAATCCGCGAGCGGCCGCTGCAACGTCACGAGCGGACCGAGCTGAACCTGCTCCGCCTCGATCATCCGCATCGCGGCTGTCCACGAGGTGGCGGTGGAGGCGAAACCGCTGGTGACGGTCACCTCCTTGAAGAGGATCTGGTCGAAGGGCAACGTGATCGGTCGCCCGAAGATGCCGATCTGCACGTATCGGCCGCCGCGCCGGACCGCCGCGAGGGCCGCCTCGGCCGCGGCCCCGCTGCCCGAGCATTCCAGGACCACGTCGAAGCTGTCGTCTCCCACAGGAGCGGTGGTGGTCCTGGCGCCGAGCCTCGCAGCGACCTCCAGTCGCTCCGCATCCCGGTCGAGGCCGCTCATCGTCACGTCCGCGCCGAGCGCCCCGGCGACCTGCGCCGCAAGTTGGCCCATGGCTCCCGGGCCGGTGACCAACACCCGGTCCCCCGCCTGGATGGCGGGCGGGTCCAGCAGGCATTGCGCGACGCAGGCGAGCGGTTCGGCGAGCGCTCCCGCGACCGGATCGAGCCGCGTCGGCAGCTCGTGCAGGTTCATGACGGGCAGCACCACGGCCCGGGCGAAGCCGCCGTGCTCGAAGCTCCCCAGCGAGCGTCGCCGCGGACAGAGGTTCCTTCGGCCCGCCCGGCACCAGCGGCAGGTCTCGCACGTGGAGAAGTACGTCTCGCAGGCGACCCGTCGACCCACCCAGCCGGTATCCGCCTCGCTGCCCACCGACACGACGGTGCCGGTGATCTCGTGACCCATCACCACCGGCGCCTCGTGGCCGTATTCGTCGTGGGCGACGTGGAGATCGGTGCCGCACAGGCCGGTCGCCGCCACCCGCACCTCGGCGAGGCCCGGCAGCACCTGGGGCACCGGCACCTCCGTGAGCATGACACCCTCGGGGCCGGGCGCTGCTTTGACCACGGCGGGCATGGTGCGGTTCGTGGAGGGAAGGGTGGTGGCCATGACGGGCTCCTCGGTCGGTGCTCGGTCGGTCCGGAACGGGGCACCGCAGAGCAGCGGAGCCACGGAGCTGCGGCGCAGCAGTTCCGCGTCGGGATCACAATCCCATCACCGACATGAGGCTTACATCACAGAGGGTATAGCGTGAGGGCAACCAACAGGAGAGCACGTCCGGATGCAAAGGAGCAGAGGATGAGGCAGACGAGGTGGACGGGCACACGGCGGACATTCATGGCGACGAGCGCCGCCGCGATGGGTGCGGGCGCCCTGAGCGCATGCGGCGGAGGCAGCGGCGGCGGTGACTCGAAGTCGCTGAACATCACGCTCGCCAACCACGTGTGGACCGACCTCATCACCGAGAAGATCTCGGAGTTCGAGGAGGAGACGGGCATCACCGTGACGGTCAGCCAGCTCAGCGAGGATCAGCTGGTCGACAACTACAAGGTCAAGCTCAACGCCGGCTCCGAGGACATCGACGTGATGATGTACCGGCCGCTCCAGGTGGGCAAGCTGTTCGGACAGAGCGGATACCTGCTGGACATCTCCGACAGGGTCGGCGACGCCGGCGACTGGAACTGGGACGACTTCCAGACGGGGCCCGTCGAGCTGACCACCTACGAGGACCAGACCGTCGGCGTCCCGATCATCACCGAGAGCGAGATGGTCTACTACCGCAAGGATCTCCTGGAAGCCGCCGGTCTCGAAGCGCCCACGACGTTGGAGGAGCTCGAGAACGCCGC
The DNA here is from genome assembly GCA_964535185.1 of uncultured Corynebacterium sp. GTDB lineage: Bacteria > Actinomycetota > Actinomycetes > Actinomycetales > Dermabacteraceae > Brachybacterium. The sequence goes on along the minus strand of CAZHSL010000041.1, from coordinate 3,980 downwards.
CAAGACGATCAAGGAGGAGAACTCCGGCACCGCGGGCATCGTGATGCGCAGCCAGGCCTCTGCGGCGGTCACCCAGTTCTCCGGCTTCCTCTACAGCTTCGGCGGCACCTGGATCGACGACAGCGGCAACTCCGCCATCGACAGCCCCGAGGCCAAGGAGGCCTACGCCTACTACGGCCGTCTCCTGCACGATTACGGACCGGACCAGCTGAGCACCGACATGAGCTGGCCGGAGTCCGCCGCGATCTTCGCGCAGGGCGACTCCGGGTTCTGGATCGATGCCTCGAGCCTTTACCAGAACGTGTACGACCCGGAGAAGTCGAACGTCGGCGAGAAGGTCGGGTTCGCCCCGTTCCCCGCCGGCCCCGACGGCTCCAAGCCGTACAACGTCGCCGCCTGGGCCCTGGCCATCAACGGCCAGTCCCCCAACCAGGACAACGCATGGGAGTTCATCAAGTGGGCCACCAGCCCCGAGATGACCCTCGAGATCCAGAAGGAGGGCGTGCCCAGCGCCCGCACCTCGGTGTGGGAGGACCCGGCCGGCACCGAGAGCTATCCCGAGGAGCTGGCGACCGCGATCGCCCAGAATGCCGAGAACGGCGTGGGCTTCGACCGTCCGCGCGTGATCGGCGTGGCCCAGGCCCGCGAGATCGTGGGCGGTCCCATCGTCGCCGGGATCACCGGCGAGGACACCGATGCCGCCGCCGACGAGGCGGCTGCGAAGTTCCAGGAGCTCCTGGACGGCGAGAAGTAAGCAGCAGGGTCCACAGCAGACCGCAGGTGCGGACGCGTCCCGTCGCCGGACGCCTCCGCACCTGCCCGTGCAGTCCGAGTGGGTGAGAGACCGCATGACCACGACCGTCCAGGGCGCCCCCGCCACACGGGAACGCGTCTCCCGATGGCTGAACGACCGCCGGAAATGGATACTCGCCGCCCCGGCGATGATCTTCACCGCCGGGCTGATCACGTTTCCGATCGGGTGGACGCTCTATCTGAGCGTCACCGACGCGAAGGGGTCCGTGCGCGCGCCCAAGGACTTCATCGGGATCGAGAACTACCTCGACACGCTCGGCGACGTCGACCGGTTCTGGCCGGCGGTCCTGCGCACAGCGGTCTTCACCACCGGCGCGCTCGGTCTCGAGCTCGTGCTGGGCATGCTGATCGCCCTGCTGCTGTGGCGACCGTTCCGCGGCCAGCGCTGGGCACGCACGGCGATCCTGCTGCCCTTCGTCGCCACTCCCGTCGCGGTCGCCATGATGTGGCGGCTGATCCTCGAGCCGAACATCGGCTTCGCCAACCGCTTCCTGAGCTGGTTCGGCCTCCCGGCACAGCCCTGGCTGTCGGACCCGACCACGACCCTGCCGACGCTGGTCCTCGTCGACGTCTGGGAGTTCACCCCGATGGTCGCCCTGATCCTGCTGGCCGGCCTGACGACCATCCCGGAGGAGGTCGAGGAGGCGGCCCGGATCGACGGGGCGAGCGCCTGGCAGCGCTTCTGGTCCGTCACCCTCCCGCTGCTGAGGCCCGTCGTGCTGGTCGCGGTGTTGCTGCGCGCGATCGACGCGCTGAAGACCTTCGACCTGCTGTACGTCACCAAGGGACAGGGCGGCGGCTCCTTCCACGAGGCGGAGACCCTGAACATCTTCGTCTACGACCGCACGTTCAAGTACAACGACTACGGATCCGCCTCCGCCGCGCTGATCATCTTCTTCGTGATGATCCTGGCTGTCATGTGGTTCCTGACCTTCCGGCGCAGAGGGGCGAAGCTATGACCACGACGACCTCCACCCGGCCCGCCTCCGCCCTGCCGCGGCGGAGGAAGCCCGCCCGCACGAAGATCTACCCGGCGGTGAGAGGCGTCCTGATCGTCCTGGTCGTGGCGATCTTCGTGCTGCCGCTGGCCTGGATGGTGATGGCCTCGTTCAAGTCGAACGTCGACATCCACGACACCAGCAAGACCTTCCTCTTCGAGCCGGTGCTGTCGAACTACACGAACGTCTTCGGCAACGCGAACTACGGACAGTTCGTGTTCAACAGCTTCTGGGTGGCGCTGTGGGCCACCGGCCTGTCCCTGCTGCTGGGCGTCCCGGCCGCGTTCGCGATGAGCCGCTTCAACATGCACAAATCGGCGCTGACGGTGCTGCTGGCCCGCATCATCCCCGGCATCAGCCTGCTCGTGCCCTGGTACTACGTGTTCGCCAACCTCGGCCTGGTGGGCGGTTACGGCGTGCTCATCCTGTCGCACATGTTCGTGCTCATCCCGATCAGCGTGTACATCATGATGTCGTTCTTCGACTCGATGCCGCTCGAGCTGGAGGAGGCCTCGCTGGTCGACGGCCTCACCCCGATCGGGGCGTTCCTGAGGATCCTGCTGCCGCTGTCGGTCCCGGGGATCGCGACCGCCGGGATCCTGTCGTTCATCTTCTCCTGGAACAACTTCATGTTCGCCCTGGTGCTCTCCGGCGCGAACACCAAGACCCTGCCGGTCGCCGTGTTCGACTTCGTCTCCTACGCGAGCATCGACTGGGGCGCGATCATGGCCGCGACCGTCGTGATGACCCTGCCGATCATCGTGATCGCCGTGATCGGCCAGAAGTACATCGTCTCCGGCCTCACCGCCGGCGCGACGAAGGGGTGACGGGACGGAGCGCCCGGCCCGTCCGCGACGCCGTCACGGGCGCAGCAGCTGCTCCAGGTCCGAGGCGTCCACCAGCGGATCGTCAAGATCCACGGTCACGCGGGAGCGGGCCATCAGGCGGGCGCTGCCGGTGATCGTGGAGTTCCACGCCGGGAAGTCCCCCACCACGGTCTCCTCCAGGACGGTGCCGACGAAGCGGTTGCCGCGCGGGGAGATCGTCTCCAGCGTGTCCCCGGGGCCGAGGTCGCCCTGCCCGGCCATCAGCGCGAGCCGCGCGGAGGTCCCGGTGCCCGTGGGGCTGCGGCAGATCACCCCCGGGTGCACGTACGTGGCCGAACGGGACTCGACCGCGCCGTTCTCCAGGGTGCGCACCCGCCCCATGAAGTGCACGAACGGCAGCGGCCCCAGGTCGCCGAGCGAAGGATGCTCCTGGCGCAGGCCGGGCCGGGCGGTGCGCACGAACGCGTCGCCGAACGCGGTCAGCGCGATCTGCTCGTCGGGGGTGAGCTCGAAGCCGTGGTCGGCGGCGCGGATCATCGCGTAGTAGGCGCCGCTCCAGACGAGGTCGAACTCGACCCGGCCGTGGTCGGGCACCTCCACGCCCAGCCCGCGCTCGGCGACGTAGGCGGGCTCGCCCTGGGTGGTGATCGACTCGACGTGCCCGTCGGTGTTGCGGGCGCTGATGCGGGCCAGCCCGGCCGGTGACTCCAGCACGATCCGCTGCAGCCCCTCGGTCATCTCGATCATCCCGCTCTCCAGCAGGGCGGTCGCGACGCAGATGGTGTTGGAGCCGGAGTACATCGGGTACCCCATCGCCTCCATGATGATGTAGCCGGCCTGCGCCTCGGGATGGCCCGGTTCGACGATGAGGTCCACCGACATCGCCGGGTCGCCGTAGGGCTCCGACAGCAGCAGGCGCCGCAGACCGTCGCCCTCGGCCTGCAGGTAGCGGGCCTTCTCCAGCGCGTTCCGGCCCGGCAGAGGTTCGATGCCGGAGGTGACGATGCGGGAGACGTCCCCGCCGGACTGGGTGTCGATCAGCTCGATGCTGCGTTCACGGCGCATGGGGCGCTCCCACCGCTTCCCAGTGTCGGTCGGGCACGACCACGAGCTTGCCGATGTAGGTCTTGCTCAGGAAGGTGCGCTGGGCCTCGTGCAGCTGCGAGAGCCGGAACGTGCGGTCCAGCAGCGGGCGGATCCTCCCGGTCTCGATGTAGCCCACCAGCCGACGGAAGGCGGTGCGCGTGCCCTGGGAGGAGCCGTGCAGCTCGAGATGCTTGAGGTACATGGTGCGCAGGTCCAGCTGCACCACGGGCCCGCCGATCGCGCCGGCGGTGGTGTA
>CAZHSL010000040.1:8456-13645 GCA_964535185.1 uncultured Corynebacterium sp. | reverse complement strand
CGACGCTGGTGCGCTCGAGGATCTCCTGCCGCGGGGCGCCGATGCTGACGCCCTCCCCCACGACGGCCGCGACCGCGCGGGCCAGGAAGTCGGTGGTCGCGACGTATCCGGGATGATCGGTGAGCAGGTCCTGCGGGAGGTCGGCGGTGGCGGGGTCGACGAGCAGCCGGATCAGGGAGGGCGGGGCGTAGGGGTCCACCTGCACGTGGTCCACCACGAGACGGCATCTACCGAGGTCGTAGCCGCCCTTCAGCTGCTTGTAGGCCCCGTATCCGCGGCCGTCGATCGAGGTGAGGATCCGGGTCAGGGCGTGTGCGTCGGGCATGGGCGTCCTTCCGCTCGAGGTCTCAGCGTTCGAGGTCGGCCTTCAGCCGGGCCAGGGTGCGGCGGATGTTGCCCGCCTGGAACCGGTCGAAGGTGCTGCCCCGCGTGACCAGCCTGTCGAAGCGCGCCGCGACGGCGTCCGGCCACGCGGCGCGGTCATCCTGCCAGGTCTCCGTGACCAGGGTGCGCCCCTCCCGCGCCGGCGCGAAGGTGTACGTCCAGGTCGCGATCCCGCCGCGCAGCAGGGGCCGACGCAGCCCGATCCGGTGGACCCGGAACGCGAACCTCTCGCCGGGCTCGGCGGCGATCACGGTGCACGCGGTGGACCAGCGGCCGGGGCCGCGGCGGTTGCGGCCGACGAACTCGTCCCCGACCGTCAGCGGGCCGCGGCTCGGCTCCGCGGTGCCCTGGTTCTCCGGGCTCCAGCGCCCCATCCGTGAGGGATCGGCGATCTCACGGTAGATCGTCATCGCCTCCGCGGCGATCTCGATGCTGTCGGAGACGTGCATGGGGCGGCGAGGCATCGGGCCAGGGTGTCATACGGGGCTGGCTGGGGACGCGGATGCCGTTCGGCGGTGCACCCCGAGCCTCACGGCTCCTCGGCAGCCGCTTCCTCCCGCAGCAGCGGCACCGCTTCGGCGAGCACCCTGTCCCGGAACGACCCGCACAGGGACTCGGAATCGACCACATCGACGTTCACGCCGAGCAGATCCGCGAGGCCGAGCCGCAGACCGATCTGATCGAAGAGACTCGCATCCTCGGCGAAGTCGACCAGCAGGTCGATATCGGAGTCCGGTGTGTCCTCCCCTCGAGCGACCGAGCCGAAAAGTCGTGGAGAACTGGCCCGGTGCCGGGAGATCACCTCGAGCATGGAATCCCGGTGCCGTTCGATCCGGAGGGAAGGGCGCGGACGCCCTGCTCGGATGAGGCGCGAGCAATGTGCTCTCATCGCCACCGCTTCCACCACGGCTTATCCAGTCTCGCGACCTCACATCGCAAGCGCTCGACCTCCTTCTCGAGCTGTGCGACGGACCTGCTGTCGACAGCAGCTGCCACCTGCTCACCGATGAGCCGGGCCTTCTCGTCGCTCTCCTGCTTCGCTGATCTGGCCTGAATCTGCTGATCAGCTTCGCGCAGAAGGGCATACCCCAACGCAGCACACCCCGAAGAGACGAGGAACAGGACGGCAGGCCCGATGAATCCGGGGTTCAGCTGACCTTGCGGGTCCAGTCCGATAGGAGCGATGACCGCCGCCGCAGCCGCGCCGATCGCGATCTGCCACTTCATCACTTCGATGAATGCTGAGAGCTCGCGCTCGCGTGCGGTGACCGCCACCCGCGACCCCACCACGACAAGCCACAGCGCCAGCAATCCCACCATGACGAGCAGGTCGCTGTCCTGGAAGAATGTGACGTACACCCCGATGAGAAGCGTGCCGAGCACGAAGAGCACCAGGCCCACGATGCCCCATCGTTTGGCACCTGGCGTCACGCCGTCGAATAGGTCCTCCGGCTTCTGCTCCGAAGTCGCGTTCATCTGAGGTCCCTCCTCTCCTCACCCCTTCAGCCCGGAGTGTGCCAGGCCCTCGATCACCTGGCGCTGCAGGATGATGAACAGGATCAGGATCGGCGCCATGGCCATGAGCGACGCGGCCATCATCACCGGGTAGTCGATCACGTACTGCCCGTTCAGCGACGCGATGCCGACGGAGAGCGTGCGGTTCTCCGCGCGGCTGGTGACGACCAGCGGCCACAGCAGGTTGTTCCATGCCGCGAGCACCGTGATGATCGCCAGGGCGCTGAGCGAGGGCCGGGCCAGCGGCAGCATCACCTTCCAGAAGATCTGCAGCGGGTTCGCACCGTCCAGCCGTGCCGCCTCCTCGAGCTCGTCGGGCAGGTCCACGAAGAACTGACGCATCAGGAACGTGCCGAAGGCGCTGAAGATCGTCGGCACCACGATGCCCGGCACCGTGTCCAGCCAGCCGAGGCTCTGGACGATCTGGTACTGCGGGATCAGGTAGGCCTGGTTCGGGATCATCAGGATCGAGAGCATCACCGCGAAGATCGCGGCGCTGCCGGCGAACCGCATCCGGGCGAAGGCGTAGCCGGCCATGCTGCACAGCACGATCTGCCCCACCACCGTGGCCACGGTCACCCGCACCGAGACCCAGAACTGGTCCAGGAACGGCACCTGCCGGAACACTTCGACGTAGTTGTCGAACCGCAGCTCGCTGGGCCAGAACGTGGGCGGCACCGAGGTGACCTCGGCGGTGCTGGACAGCGACATGATGATCTGCCACAGGAACGGGAACACCATGATGAACCCGCCGACGGAGAGCACCACGTGGGCCCAGGCGTTGCTGGACCTCGGCCCGCCCGGGGTGCGTCGCCTCCTGGTGCGCGGCACCGTCGCGGTCCCCTGGGGAATCGTCTCAGCCATTGGCCCGCCTCCTCTGCACTGCGAACTGCACCGCGGTGAGCACGCCGATGATCAGCATCAGCAGGATCGCGATCGCCGCGCCGGTGCCCTTGTCGTTGCTGATGAACGCCTCGCGGTAGAACAGCGAGACCATCGACTGGGTCTCGCTCCGGATCGGGTTCGACTCCCCGATCATGATGAAGATCAGGTCGAACAGCTCCATCCCGTGGATCACGCTCAGCACCGTCAGGAAGAAGATGCTGGGGCTCAGGAGCGGCACGGTGATGGAGATGAGCTGGCGCCAGTTCGAGGCCCCGTCGATCCGGGCCGCCTCGTACATCTCGCCGGGGATGCTGCGCAGCCCGGCACCCAGCACGATGATGTTGAATCCCAGGGAGGACCAGATCCCCACGATCCCGATCGCGACCAGCGCCACCCACTCGGTGGAGGTCCAGTACACCGCGGGGATCCCGAAGATCCCCAGGAACTGGTTGAGGATGCCGTACTGGCTGTTGAAGATCATGCCCCACACCAGGGCGATCGCCGCCTGCATCGAGACGAAGGGGGCGAAGAACAGCACCCGGTAGAACGCGGCGAAGCGCAGGCCGGGCCGATTGAGCAGGCTCGCGATGTAGATCGAGATCGGGATGCCCAGCAGCAGCATCGCGGTGTACACCAGCGTGTTGACCAGGGCTCGGGGCACCTGGCCCGACTGCAGCAGATCGATCCAGTTCTCGAGCCCCACGAACTCGGCGCCGCCGAACACGCCCCAGCTGGTGAAGGAGTAGTAGGCGGTCTGGATCACCGGCCAGAAGTAGAACACCGCCAGCCCGCCGAGGGTGGGCAGCACGAAGACCCACGGCCAGATCCCGTCGGGGTTGGGGGCGCGCCGCTTCCCGGCGCGCCCCCTGCCGGAGGCGAGCTCGCTCGTCGCCGAGCGGGTCTCGGCCGCCTGAGTCACAGCTCGGCCTCCTCCGCGAGCAGCGCGTTGATCTTCTCGTCGAGCTGCGTGGTCCCCTCCTCGACGCTCAGCTCGCCGGCGAGGATCTTCGGGACCATGTCGCTCTCCACCTCGAGCCAGGCCTGAGTGTTCGCCGAGACCGGGTACGGGAAGCCGTACTCCGCCGCGGACTCGGGGAAGATCTCCAGGTCGTACTCCGGGTGGGCGTCGATGTACGCCTGCTCGGTGCCGGTGTAGGCCGGGATCGACGCCCCGGACTCCCCGATGATCTGCTGGCCCTCCTTGCTTCCGTGGAACACCGCGAACGCCGCGGCCGCATCGGCGTTGTCGCTCTCGGCGTTGACCACCACGGCGCCTCCGTGCAGGACCACGCCGCGCTGCTCGCCCTTCGGCAGGCGCACCACCTGGATCACGTCGCCCACCGCGGAGTCGACGTACCCGGCCACCCGGAAGCTCCCGCCGTACACCATCGCGGCCTTGCCGCTCTTGAACAGCTCGTCGGGCGAGGTGTCCGCCGTGGTGCGGATCGAGGGCGAGGAGCCGTCCTCGACCATGTCGCGCAGGAACTGCAGCGCCTTCCGGCTGCCCGGGCTGGAGTACTGCGCCTCGGTCGCGTCCTCGTTCAGCACCGCTCCACCGGCCTGGAAGATGAGGTTGTAGAAGAGCTCCTGGTTGTAGGCGCCGCCGGCGAAGCCGTAGATGCCCTCGTCCTTCAGCGCCTCGCTGATGGCCTTGGAGGTCTCGTGCAGGTCCTCCCACGTCCACTCGTCGGTGGGCACCTCGACGCCGGCCTTCTCGAACAGCTCCTCGTTGTACCACAGCCCGATCGAGTCGTAGGAGGTGGGGACCCCGTAGGGCACGTCCTCGTAGGTGTACAGCTCCTCCATCGCCTCGGGGTAGTTCGCGAAGTCGAGCTCGCCGGACTCCGCCGCCCCCTCGAAGGAGGCGAGGATGCCGTGGCTGGCGTAGAGCTGGAAGTTGGGCCCGTTCATCATGAAGGCGTCCGGCAGGTTGCCGCCCGACGCCTGGGTCTGCAGCCTCGTGAAGAAATCCTTGAACGGGCTCTTGGTGACCTCCACCGTCACGTTCGGGTACTTCTCGTTGAACCCCTCGATGACGGCCGCCCAGTCGAAGTCCGATTCCCAGGCCGCGAACTCGATGGTCGCCTCCATCTCGGTGTCGGAGATGTCGACGTCGGCGCCGCCTCCTCCGCCGCCGCCGTCGCTGCATCCCGCCATCGCGAGACCGCCCAGAGCCATCCCTGCCAGTACTGTCCGTCGCTTCATGGCCGTTCCTCCTGTTCAGTGATCTTCACGTCTTCATGTGCGCCGACGCCGCGACCGGGTCGCCGCCTCGGGTACACGGGCACTGCCCGTCCCCTCCCTGCAGCGGAGCCGCTGCGGCGACGGGGCGCGTCCTCGGTGCTGCTGTTCATCGGGCCCCCTCGGCGAGCGGCCGGGGCCCTGTCGCGCCGCGACGGGCCTCC
>CAZHSL010000040.1:0-8356 GCA_964535185.1 uncultured Corynebacterium sp. | reverse complement strand
TCATCGGGCCCCCTCGGCGAGCGGCCGGGGCCCTGTCGCGCCGCGACGGGCCTCCCGCGGGGGCGAGCTCGCAGCGGTGGGTTCGGGCCGACCGGCCGCGAAGGTGACGGTGGTGAAGTCGAACCGGTCGCCGCGATAGACCGAGCGGCCCAGCTCGATGCGGCGCCCGCGCCGGTCGAAGCCGATCTGGGTGGCGAACAGTGCCGCAGCGCCGACGGGTATCTCCAACAGCTCCGCATGGGCCTCATCGACGCTGATGGCGGAGATCCGCCGGTCGTGGCGGTACACGGTCACGCCGTAGCGGCTCTCGAGATGCTCGTACAGCGAACCGTCGAGATCTTCGTCGAGCAGGCCGGGGAAGAGCTCATCGGACAGCCACACCTCCTCGATCGCCATCGGACTGCGATCGGCCAGCCGCAGCCGGCGGATGCGGAGGACGCCGGCGCCCGGCGTGATCCCGAGGTCGCGGGCGACGGTGACGTCGGCCCGCTCCTCCGCCGCTTCCAGGACGCGGCTGGAGGGCTGCCATCCGCGGGCCAGCGCATCCTGGGTGAAGGACGTCAGCCGCGGCGCCTTCGTCAGGCGCGGATCCACCACCATCGCCGGACCGCCCCCGCCGGAGCGGATCTGCTGCTGCTCCCGCAGCATCGCGAGGGCGGCGCGCACCGTGGCGCGGGCGACGCCGAACTCCTCGGCCAGACGGCGCTCGGAGGGCAGGACGGACGCGGGTTCACTGCCGACGATGTAGCGCGCCTCGATGGCGTCGCGCACTTCCTGAGCGATGCGTGGCGGTCGCATGGGCACCTCCTCGTTCCCCGCGTCTATGACGACAGATCCTGGACCACCGGTTCGGTCATGGCAATGAATTCCCGCGCCGTGGTCTAGTTATCCCGCCGGTCTCCCGCACGTTCTCGTCGAGAACCTGATCCAGTGGTCCGGTAACTCTGGCCACCTGCTCAGGGCCCGCATAGCATCCGCCGCATGGTCCGAGCCCCGCGTCGGCGCAGCGTCGACGATCGCCGCATCGCCGTCGTCGACGCCGGCAGGTCGACCACGCGTACGGCCGTCTTCGAGGGGCCGACGCTGCTGGCTCGGGCGGACGCCGCCGGCGGGTTCCCGCATCCGGAAGCACCGGGAGCGCTCGACAGCGTGCTGCACCGGATGACGGACGCCCTCGCGCCCCTGGGCCAGGGCCCGTACGACGTGCTGGTCCTGGCAGCGACCGGAGTGCGCCGGCTCGGAGCGACCGAGTCACGCCTGCAGGAGGCCCTCGCGAGGCACTGGGGATGCGAGGCGCTCGTGGTCAACGACGTGATCGCCGCCTACCTGGGCGCTCTCGGCAGCCGCCCCGGGATCCTCGTCGAGGCGGGGACCGGCTCTCTGGTGGTCGGGATCGCCGAGGGGCGCGCCGCCGTCGTCCTGGACGGGTGGGGGCACCTCGCCGGTGATCGCGGCAGCGGGTTCGCGCTCGGCCGTGCCGGTCTGCGCGCCGCCTTCGCCGCGCTCGACGGCACCGGAGAGGCCACCTCCCTGGCCCCGCTGCTCGTCGGCCCCGACCCCGAGCGGACCATCCGCGCCCTGTATGCCTCGGAGGAGCAGACGCGGGAGGTCGCCGCGCTGGCACCCCAGGTGCTGCGAGCTGCGGCCGACGGGGACCGCATCGCCCTCGGCGCGGTCGAGGGCGTGGCTGCGGAGCTCGTCACCCTGCTGCTCACCGCGGGCCGCCGCCTGGCGGACCCGCAGCTGTCCGCGCTGCCGGTCGCTGGGATCGGCGGACTGTTCGAGGACGCGCTGCTCCGGGAGACGGTCCAGCGGGGCCTGCGGGCACGGCTCCCCCACGCGCATCTGGTGGACGCGGCCGGGGACGCGCTCGAGGGCGGCCGCCTGCTCGCCACCACGCGGCACGAGCCGCTGACCCGCCTGCTGACCTCCGCCTTCAGAAACGAGGAGACATGACTGCTGTGGAGACCTACCGCGCCGCGGTGCTGGAGCTGATCCGGCGCGGCGCCGAGGACACCGGCCCCCTCGACCGCGCATCCCGCGCGGTCGCCCGCTCGCTCCAGGACGGCGGCGTCCTGCACGTGTTCGGCTCCGGTCACTCGATGCTCCCGGCGATCGACGCCACCTTCCGCGCCGGCGGCCTCGCCCCGGTGAACCTCCTCCACGACCCGTCCCTGGCCCCCTGGGAACCGACCCGCGTGGGCCGGATCGAGCGGCTGCCCGGGTACGGGACGGCGCTGGGAGAGCTGCAGGATCTCCGCCCCGGCGAGGTGCTCGTGGTCATCTCCCACTCCGGCATCAATGCGGTGCCCATCGAGGTCGCGCAGCATGCCGCCCAGCGCGGGCTCACCGTCGTCGCGATCACCAGCACCACCCATTCGCGCGCCAGCCGCCCCCGTCACCCCGACGGTCTGCGACTGCTGGACATCGCCGACATCGTGCTCGACACCCACGCCCCGGAGGGCGACGTGACGCTCACCCTCGCCGACGGCACCGAGACCGGCCCCACCTCGACCCTGCTCGCGGTGCTGCTGGTGCACTCGCTCGCCATCGGTGCGATGGAGCACCTGGTCGCGCAGGGGCGCAGCCTTCCCGTGCTGCGCAGCATGAACCGCACCAGCGGGGAGGACACCAACGATGCCGTGATCGCACCGTTCCGCGGGAGGCTGAGCCGTGAACCCTGAGGCCACCACCGTCTTCACCGGAGTGCGGGAGCTCGTGCGCCGCCGCGCGCCGGGGCTCCTGGACCACCTCCACCTGGAACGATCACCCGCCGGGAGGGCCGGGACCGACCACGCCCTGGTCGAGGCCTCCGGCGGCGAGCTGAGCATCGAGGCGAGCTCCCCGTCGGCCGCCGCCGTCGGGCTCGCCCACGCGCTCGAGACGCTCGCCGGCGCCGACCTCTCCTGGGACGGTGCGCCGCTGATCGAGATCCCCGACCCGCTGCCGGATCTCGCCCCGCAGCGCCTCGAGACCGCTCTTCGCCTCCGCTACCACCTCAACCCCGTCACCTTCGGGTACACCATGGCGTTCTGGGGTTGGGAGCACTGGGAGCAGCACATCGACTGGATGGCGCTGCACGGGGTGACCCATCCGCTGAACCTGGTGGGCCACGACCTCGTGCTGGTCCGCATGCTGCGCGACCTGGGCATGGACCGGCAGGCCGCGGCGCGCTTCGTGGGCGGGCCCGCGTTCCTGCCGTGGACCACGATGGGCATCACCCATGACGTCGGTGCCGCCCTGACCGACGAGGCGCTCGAGGCCCGCGCCCGGCTGGGGCGGCGCATCGCGGACAGGGAACGGGAGCTCGGGATGACCGTGGTGCTGCCCGGCTTCGGCGGTCAGCTGCCCGCCGAGCTGGCCGGCACCGAGCGGACCATCGAGTGGCAGGGCTGGCACACCTCTCTCGCGGATCCCGGCGAGCCGCTGTTCGCCGAGGCCGCGGCCTCCCTCCACCGCCACCAGCGCGAGCTGCTGGGCAGCGACCACCATTACGCCGTCGATCCGTACATCGAGTCCCTGCCGCCGACCACCGCCGAGCACCAGCTCGCCCAGCACGCCGAGGCGATCTACGCCGCGATGCGCGAGGCCGACCCGGAGGCCGTCTGGATCCTCCAGGGCTGGCCGTTCCACTACCGCGCCGGCTACTGGACCGAGGAGCGCGTGCGCAGCCTGCTCTCCCGTGTCCCCGAGGAGCGGCTGATCCTCCTGGACCTCTGGGGCGAGCACGCCCCGATGTGGCAGCGCACCGCGGCGATGTACGGCAGGCGCTGGCTATGGTGCCTCACCCACACCTTCGGCGGGCGCTTCGGACTGTTCGGCGACCTCGCCGCGCTGCACGACGAGCTGGAGGGGCTGCGCGCCGCGGCCGGCACGGAGGCCCGCGGACGGCTCGAGGGGTTCGGCATCACCTCCGAGGCGCTGGACGACAACGCCGTCGTCTACGACCTCGCCACCCGTGCGGTCTGGTCGCCGATGCCGCCCCTGGACCAGTGGCTCGAGGAGTGGTCCGCCCGCCGGTACGGACTGTCGACGCCGGAGGTGCTCGAGGCGTGGGAGCTGCTCGCCCGGACGCTGTACGGGCCCGGCCGCACCCGGTCGACCCCGTCGCCGCTGATCGCACGCCCCTGGTCGCAGGACCTCCCCTTCCGCGGGCAGCGGCTCGCCGGGGAACCGCTGCCGGAGGCGGACGGGCCGCCGTCGGCGAACATCGACGCGGAGAACGATGCGGAGATGCTCGGAGCCCTCGCCCCGCTGGCGCGCGCGGTGCGGTCCCTGCTCCCTCTGCTGCGCGATCCCGCGCACCGCGACGCCCTCGAGCACGACCTCGCACAGCTCGCGATCCACGTCGGCGCCCAGTCCGCCCGGGCACCGCTGCGCGCGATCCGCGCCGCCGCGGCCGACGGGGACGGTGCGCGCATCGGCCCCGAGGCCGACCGGCTCGAGGCGCTGATCCGGGCGGTGGACGCCGTCGCGGGCACACGCCCGGAGCTGCTCGTCGGCCGGTGGATCGCGCAGGCGCGCACCGTCGCCGGCTCCGATGCGCGGCTCGCCGAGGCGCTCGAGCGCGACGCACGCTCGCTGATCAGCGTCTGGGGGGAGCAGCACAGCGGACTGCACGACTACTCGGCCCGGCACTGGTCCGGATCGCTCACCGATCTCCACCTCACGCGGTGGCGGGTCTGGACGGACTGGCTCGTCGCAGGCGCACGGGCCGGGACGGCTCCCGATCCGGAGGAGCTGCGCGCCGAGATCCGACGCGTCGAGGAGGAATGGCGCGGCTCGACCGCCCCGTACCCCACGGAGCCCCGCGGGGACCTCGCCGCCGAGATCACCCAGCTGCTCGAACTCGCCGAGCGCGAGCTGCCGCGCCTGTCCCCCGGCGCCCCCGGCTGAGAGGCCACCGATCCGCCCCGCTTCGAGGAGGAGCATGACCACCCGCCGCCCCAACATCCTGCTGATCCTGTCCGACGACCACGCCTGTCACGCGATCAGCCAGTACGGCTCGATCGTCACCAGCACCCCGCACATCGACGCGATCGCCGAGCGCGGCCGCCGGGTCGACGCGTGCTTCTGCACGAACTCGGTCTGCACCCCCAGCCGCGCCTCGATCCTCACCGGCCAGCACAGCCATCGCAACGGCGTGACCACGCTCCACTCCCCCTTCGACGCCTCACTGCCCACCTTCGCCACCCAGCTGCAGGCCGCCGGCTACCGCACCGGGATCGTGGGCAAATGGCATCTGGGCGAGGGCGAGGGCCACGACCCCCAGGGCTTCGACCACTGGGAGGTGCTGCGGGGCCAGGGCGAGTACTTCGACCCCCAGCTGCTGTCCCCCGCCGGGGTCGAGATCGCCGAGGGCTACGTCACCGACGTGCTCACCGAGCGCGGCATGGCCTGGGTGGACTCCCTCGAGGGCGAGGAGCCGTGGTGCCTGCTGATCTACCACAAGGCACCCCACCGCAACTGGCAGCCCGACGAGGCGCACGCCGGCACGCACAGCGACCCGATCCCGCTGCCGGCCACGTTCGACGACGACTACGCGACCCGCTCCTCCGCCGCGCACATGGCGGCGCTGAGGGTCGTGGACCATCTGACCACGAACGACTTCAAGATCGACCCGCCGCCGGACCTGTCGCGAGAGGAGCTCGCCCGCTGGAAATACCAGCGGTACATGGAGGACTACCTCGACTGCGTCGCCGCGATCGACGACAGCGTGGGCCGGGTGACCACCTGGCTCCAGGAGCGGGGCGAACTCGACGACACGATGATGATGTACAGCTCCGACCAGGGGTTCTTCCTGGGGGACCACGGCTGGTTCGACAAGCGCTTCATCTACGAGGAATCGATCAGGATGCCGCTGCTGGTCAGCTACCCGCGACGCATCGAACCTGGGCCGCCGATGCAGCAGCTGGTCTCCAACGTCGACTTCGCGCGCACCCTCCTGGAGGCCGCCGGCGCGGAACCGCACGAGGACATGCAGGGGCTGAGCTTCTTCCCGCAGCTGTGCGGCTCGACCGCAGAGACGCAGGACGCCATCTACTACCGCTACTACGAGAACGACGACGTCGAGGCGCACGTGCTCGCCCACTACGGGCTGCGCACCGAGCGCTACAAGCTCGTCTACTTCTACAACGACGGCATGGGGCACCCCGGCTCCTCGAAGCGGCGCTTCATCCCGGAGTGGGAGCTGTACGACCTCCGCGCCGATCCGCACGAGCTGCACAACCGCGCCCACGATCCCGCGTACGCCGAGGTGCGCCGTGAGCTCACCCGACGCCTCCACGAGCTGCAGACCGAGCTCGGGGACTCGCCGCATCCCGACCAGGCACCCCTCCCCTCCGCGAAGGACTGACCGATGACACGCCTCACCCGCCGCACCGCCCTTGCCGCCCTGCCCGCCACCGGCCTGATCGGAGCCACCGCCGCCCATGCCGCCCCGGCGGAGGGGCTCCTCCCCGCCGCCCCCTCCGGCAACGATCAGGTGCGTCTCGCCTACCTCGCCGACACCCACGCGGATCCCGAGAACGAGGACAACATGGCTCGGATGCGGGCAGTGTTCGACGCCATCGCGGACTTCGACCCCACGTTGGTGATCCACGGCGGCGACGTCACCGAGCACGGCACCGCGCAGGAGTACGACGCCTTCACCTCCGCGATCCCCGAGGCGCTGCGCGACCGGATCGCGGCGGTGCCCGGGAACCACGAGACCCGGTGGGACGCGACCGCCGAGCAGCTGCGCAACGAAAGGATCGGCGAGGAGGTGCGAGTGATCGACGCCGACGGGATCCGCGTGATCCTCGCGGACACCACGACCTACCAGCAGGAGGTCGCCTGGTGGTCCGACACCGCTCTCGCCGCCATCGAGGACGCGATGCAGCGCTCGAAGAACATGCCCCGCATTCTGGTGACCCACTTCCCGATGGGTGCCGGCTACTACTACGTCGCCAATCAGCAGGTCCTCGAGGACCTCCTGACACACCACCCGATCATGCTCCACCTCACCGGGCACACCCACCGTGAGCTGCTGACACGCGTGAACCGCCGCGACCAGCTGGAGGCCGCCGCGGTGAAGACCGTCGCCGCGTACTACGAGCTCACCGGGAGCATCGGCGACCTCCAGGTCACCCGCGTCGAGATCCCGGATCTCGCGGTCCCGACGGAGACCGTCCGCACGTCCGTCACCTCCTACGACCTGCGCCCGGAGCACGGCAGGGACTCCTGGATGCCCTCGGCCGACGTGGTCGACGAGGGCGCGGCGGTCTCGGTCGAGGCGACGCTGCCCGGGTCGTTCCGGGGATCGGTCGAGGCCACCTTCTACGACACCTCCGTCTATGCGGGCCGCAACGACGACCTCGAATGGTCTCCGCTGCAGCGCAGCGGCCGCCGGTACGCAGGGCGTCTGGATGCTGCGGATCTCGCGCCGGGGGCACACCGCATGCACGTTCGGGTGCGCCCCGAGGACGCGTCAGGGGATCGCCTGCTGACCGTCCCCTACCTCCGTGAGGACACCGGCATCGCCTGGGAGACGCCCATCGGCGGGAACATCCAGGGCGCACTCACCACGATCGACGCCGACGGCGACGAGCTGCTGGTCGCCGGCAGCAGCACCGGTCAGGTCCTCGCGCTCGACCGCACCGGCGCCGTGCAGTGGTCGACCTCGGTCGGCGAGGTCCGGCACGACCTCCTCACGCTCGAGGACGGGACCTCGCTGGCCGTGCCGGACGTCGCAGGCCATCTCCACCGACTCGCAGCGGACGGCTCCGTGCAGTGGCGCTATGCGACAGACGGCCCATTCGGCGCGGACCCGGGCCGCGGCGAGGTCGACGGCACGCAGGTGCTGCTGGCCTGCGCGGGCACGACGCTGCACGCGATCGACGCGAGCTCTGGGACGGCGCTGTGGACCGCCGAACTGCCCGCTCCCTCCATGGGCGCGCCCGCCACGGACGGCACCCATGTCTACCTCGGTGTCGGCGACGGCGCCGCCCACGCCCTGGATGCCCGCACCGGGGAGTCCGTGTGGACGAGATCGGTCACGGACAAGGTAGGCAGCTACCAGCGCTTGATCTACGGGCCCTGGAACGATGCGATCACCGTGCTGCCGGACGGCGGCGTCCTGGTCTCCGGGATCGCGGATACCCAGTGCCTCGACCCCGGTGGCGGCGGCGTCCGCTGGCGGTTCGAGGGCTCCTTCCAGTACGCCCGGGAAGCGGTCACTGCGGCCGGGGACCTGGTCATGGCCGACGAGCGCGGGCGAGTGGTGCGGCTCGATCCCGCCACCGGCGCGGAGCTGGCGAGCCACCAGACCGCCGAGCGGATCCTGGACGAGGGCTTCGTGCTCGTGGACGACGTCGTC
>CAZHSL010000039.1:0-13776 GCA_964535185.1 uncultured Corynebacterium sp. | reverse complement strand
AGGGCCCCGCGCCGGGCGCGCTCGCCGATCGTGCGGGCCGCGAGCTCCCAGTCCGTCTCCACCAGGGCCGGGTCCACCGCCGCCGTCGCGGTGACCATGTCGTGCAGCACCGTGGTCCGGGTCGAGCCGATCACCGACAGGTGCGGGATGCGGTCCACGCAGACCAGATCGACCCGGTCCCCGGCCTGCACGGCCAGCGCCGTCAGCAGCAGCGCCGTGTCGAACGCGGCGTCGAGCCGGGTCGCCTCGCCCAGCCGCCCGGCCGAGCTGCGGGAGGTGTCCACCACGAGCAGCACGTGCCGGTCTCGCTCGGGCCGCCAGGTGCGCACCACGACGCTGCGGCGGCGGGCCGTGGCGCGCCAGTCGATGGAGCGCACGTCGTCGCCGTCGACGAAGTCGCGCAGCGAGTCGAACTCGGTGCCCTGGCCGCGCTGGTGGACGGCGGCGAGCCCTTCGATCTCCCGCAGCCGCTGCACGCGCGAGGGGAGGTGGCGCCGCGCGCCGAAGGGGTGCAGCGCCAGGAGGCGCCCGGGGGCCTCGGCCCGCGCGGTCCGCCGGGCCAGGCCGAGAGGCCCAAGGGAGGCGATCAGCAGGGTGCGGGAGCGGTGCTCGCCGCGGCGGGTCGGGGTGAACGACTGCGGGATCGCCCGCCGCTCCTGGGAGGGCACGGTCAGGGCGGAGCGCTGCGCCGCCAGGCCGGCGGTCGGGTTCCAGGCGTCGCGCACCTCGAGGGAGGCGCTGCGGGCGGTGGGATTGGTCAGCAGCAGGCGCCCGGTGGCGGTGTTGCCGAGCCGCACCTGGGAGGGGGCCTCCCGGCGCACCCGCATCCGGCGCGGATCCGGGGCGCGCAGCGCGTCGGCGAGGACCACCGCCGCCCACAGCACAGCGAGGATCCCCAGCACCCACCACCGGGGCCACAGCACGATCACGGGCAGCGCGAGCAGCGCGACCAGGGCCGCGCGCGGGGTCAGCGAGATCCTCATCGGCAGGCCTCAGCGGGGGACCGGCACGGAGGCGAGGGTCGCCGCGAGCACGGCCTCGACCTGGGTGCCCTCCAGCTCCGCCTCGGTGGTCAGGCGCACGCGGTGGGAGAGGGTGGCGGGAGCCATGGTCTTGACGTCGTCGGGGGTGATGAAGTCGCGCCCGGTGAGGTAGGCCCAGGCCCGGGAGGTGCGCAGCAGCGCGATCGCCCCGCGCGGGGAGACGCCGAGGGCGAAGCTCGGGGAGCGTCGCGTCGCCCGGCACACGTCGACGATGTACTGCACCACCGGATCCTCCGCCACCACGCGGGCGACGTCCTCCTGGGCGCGGTGCAGGGAGGGGATGTCCGCCACGGCGCGCAGACCCATCGCCGCCAGGTCGCTCGTGTCGAAGCCACCCGCGTGACGTCGCAGCACGTCCACCTCGACCTCCCGGTCCGGCAGCGGCATCACGGCCTTGAGCAGGAACCGGTCCAGCTGCGCCTCGGGCAGCGTGTACGTGCCGTCGAACTCGATCGGGTTCTGCGTGGCGATCACCAGGAACGGGTCGGGCAGCGGCCGGCTCGCGCCGTCGACGGTCACCTGCCGCTCCTCCATCGCCTCCAGCAGCGCCGACTGAGTCTTCGGGGGAGTGCGGTTGATCTCGTCGGCCAGCAGCAGGTTCGTGAACACCGGACCCTCGCGGAAGACGAGGTCGCTGGTGGTGTTGTCGTAGACGAGGGAGCCGGTGATGTCGCCGGGCATCATGTCCGGCGTGAACTGCACGCGCCGCATGCGCACGTCCAGGGCGGCGGCCAGGGAGCGCACCAGCAGCGTCTTGGCGACGCCGGGCACGCCTTCGAGGAGCACGTGACCGCGGCACAGCAGCGCCACCACCAGGCTGGTCACGGCGGCGTCCTGGCCGACGACGCCCTTGTGGATCTCCGCCGACAGCCGTTGCAGCTGGGCGCGGGTGTCCTGGTCGACCTCGGGGCCGGTGCCCGTCGGGGCGCCGACGGGCTCGCGGGGCGGGACGGTGCCCGGGGTGGTGTCGGTCATCGATCGATCTCCTTCTCGAGACGGTCCAGCTCGTGGGCGAGGCGCACGAGGTCCTGGTCGCTGGTGACGGGGGTGGGGCCGAGCAGGGCGCGCAGCTGCTCCTCGGAGCGGTCCACGTGCGAGCGGAGCGTCGCGAGCAGACCGTCGAGGGAGGATTCGTGGCGCAGCCCGAGCCGGTCGGCCAGGCGGGAGGAGGTGGCGGTGCGCAGCGCGCGGGCGGCGTCGTCACGGGCGTCGGCCCGCTGGAGCAGCTGGGCGCGGCCCAGCACGAGCTCCTGGGGACGCACCGTGACCGGCAGGGGCTCGACCACGACCGGCCCGAACCGTCGGCCGAGCGCCACCAGCGCGACGATCCCCACCAGCACCAGCCACAGCAGCAGCGGGCCCGCCCAGTCCGGCAGGTATCCCAGCGGGGTCTGTGAGGCGGTGCCCATCGGATCGTTCGCGGAGGGGACGTACCAGCTCAGCTCGCCGTCCGCGGACAGCAGGTTCAGAGCCAGGGCCGCGTTGTCGGCGCGCCCGATCCCGTCGTTCGTCAGCAGGTCGGCGCTGCCCAGCACGGTCAGTCCGTCGTGCTCCGCGATCAGGGCGCCGCCCTCGGCGGTGAAGCAGCCCTGCGCCCCGTCGCTCGTGCGGTACAGGCTGGCCGCCCCGCGGATGCCGTCGTCGGCGGAGGGCAGCTCGAGCACCCGTGCCCGGTGGGCCAGGTCGTCGCAGCCGGCGCCGGCCTCGATCCGGCCGCCGTCGCGCAGTGCGCCCGACGGGGAGATCCCCGAGGTCAGGTAGGACAGGGCCACGAAGTCGGGCTGGACGAGCACCAGGCGCGCCCCGCCCTCATCCCGGGCCTCGGCCAGGGCGGTGAGCTGGTCGGCATTGAGCTGTTCGGGCGCGGTGACCAGGACGGGACGTCCCGCGCGCAGGGCGTCGGCGGCGTCGGCGGTGTGCCGGTCCACGTCGACGTCGGCCCCGAGATCCTCCAGCACCTGCACCACCGCTTTCGAGCCCTGTCCGGTGGGGGCGTCCGGCTCGAGCGGGCCGTCCCGGTACAGGCCCCGCGCGACGGAGACGAGCAACGCCGCGACCATCGCCACCACGACGAGAGCGATCAGCAGCGGGCGACGGCGCTCCGCGGAGGAGCCGGCCGGTGCCGGGGCGGCGGGTCCCGACGCGGTGGTCGAGGCCGAGGCCGAGGTCGATGCGGGGACGGTGCCGTGGCTCATGAGCCCGCTCCGCCGCTCGCGGCGCGTGCGCCCCCGTGCTCGGTGCCGGACAGGTCGGGCGCGGACTCGGCGATGTACTCGGCCAGGCGCAGCAGATCGTCCGCCTGCTTGGCGGTGGCCGGGCGATGGGAGTACGCGGCCGTGTCGAAGGCGTCGGCGCCGCGCAGCAGACGACCGCTCAGCTCGGGGAAGGACCGCGCCGCCTGGTCCGCGGCCTCGTGCGCGGTCATCCCCGCGCTCACCTCCAGCAGGGTGCGCTCCTCGAGGTCCCGCACCAGGGCGCGCAGCGCGAGGACGGTGCCGTCGTCGGTGTGGCCCGCCGCGCCCGCCTCCCGCGCCTCGCGCCGCAGCTGGGCGGCGCTGACCACCGGGTCGGCGTCGAGGTGCGCGGCGACCGAGAGGACGTGGCTGCGACGGATCAGACCGGTGCGCCGCAGCACCAGGAAGACCGCGACCGCCAGGACCAGCACGAGCAGCACGGCGATCCCGGCCTGTGCGGTGGAGGAGCCGTCGATGCCGTCGAGCACCTCCAGCAGCCAGCTCTCGAGGGTGCCGAGCAGCCACTGGATGAACCCCGGGGAGTCGTCGTACTCCGACTTCGAGAGCTCCTCGAGCAGCCGGGCGCGGGCCTCGTCCGGATCCAGCTGCGGCGGCGCGGCGGAGATCATCGCGCGCTCTCCCCGTCCCAGGCCTCACGCGCCTGGCGGAGCAGCTCGACGTCCCACGCCTCGTGCCGCATCCGGCTGTCGGCGTAGACGGCCACGAAGCCGGCCGAGAGGAAGGGCGCCAGCAGGAACGTCGCGGCGTAGCTGCCCGCCATCGAGATGATCGTCAGCAGGATCATCCCCAGCACGAGCCCCTCGAAGGACGTGGCGAGCAGGATGGCCAGGTAGACGATGAAGCCGAGGATCCCGAACACGCCTGCGATCACCTGCACCGCGATGGTGTAGACGAGGTACAGCAGCACGGCGGTGCCCAGCACGCGCCACAGCCGCCGCCCGCGGGTGAGGACCAGGCTGCGCCGGATCGCGCCGAGGACCCCGGCACCCTCCAGCACGAGCGCCGGGACGGCGAGCACGGTGCGCGCCCAGATCCAGAAGACGGCCAGCATGCCGAGCACCAGGCCCAGCACCAGCGGCACGATCGTCAGCCAGGACGCCTCGCGGGTCAGCAGCAGGGGCAGCAGGCCCGCAGCGCCCAGCGCGAGGAAGGCCAGCAGGCTCAGCAGACCGATCAGGAGGCCCACGGCGACGGCGGCCGGGCCGCGGCGGCGCATGGTGGCCCACATCTGCGCGGTGGAGACGCGGCGGCCGGTGGCCTCGCCGAGCGCGACCCGGGTCAGCGCCACGGTGACCAGCGAGGAGGCCAGCATGGTGATGATCATCGTCGCCGCGGTGGACAGGATCAGCAGCACCGCGTCCCGCGCCGAGGTGAAGTCGGAGGCGGCCTCCGCGGCCTCGGGATCCGCCATCATCGCCTGCATGTCGCCGAACATCGGGACCATGCTCGCGCCGGAGAAGACGGTGAGGACGACGAAGGCGATGCCGTAGACGACGGCGGCCACGCCCAGCACCGACCGGGCCCGCAGGCGGTAGATCCGCACCGCCGCACCGAGCACCTCGCCCAGCCCCAGCGGCCGCAGCGGGAACAGCGGCACGGACTGCGACAGCTCGCGGCGCGGCCCTGCGGGGCGCTGCCCGTCGGCGCCGCCGGGCGGAGCGGGGAGATCGCCGTCGGGTCCCGTCGACGGGGACGGCTCCTCGCCGACCGTCGATCCCGGGGCCATCCACGGCATGCTCATC
Source organism: uncultured Corynebacterium sp. (assembly GCA_964535185.1). Taxonomy (GTDB): domain Bacteria; phylum Actinomycetota; class Actinomycetes; order Actinomycetales; family Dermabacteraceae; genus Brachybacterium. The sequence goes on along the minus strand of CAZHSL010000039.1, from coordinate 8,736 downwards.
GGTCCTCCTGCGGGTCGTGTCCCTCGCGCCGTCCCGTCCCGTGCCGGGCCGGGAGCGGTGCTCCTGGGACGACACTACGGAGTGGGGAGCCCCGCGCCGATCCGACGAACGTCGAAGACCGCGCGTCTTCCGGACACCCCTGCGCAGGTCGCCTCCCCGTTCCGGGCCCCGTGCGGTGGCACAATGAGGCTCATGACGACGCCTTCACGGATACTCGTGGTCGATGACGACCAGGCGATCGCCGAGATGGTCGGCATCGTTCTGCGCGGCAACGGCTACGAGGTCGCGACCTCGCCCGACGGCGCCTCGGCGCTGGAGACCTTCCCGCGCCTGCGACCGGATCTGGTCCTGCTGGACCTCATGCTGCCCGGGATGGACGGCATCGAGGTGTGCCGCCGCCTGCGCCGGGAGTCCGGCGTGCCGATCATCATGCTCACGGCCCGCACCGATACGGCTGACGTGGTCGAGGGGCTCGAGGCCGGGGCCGACGACTATCTGACCAAGCCCTTCGAGCCGGAGGAGCTGGTGGCGCGGATCAAGGCGCGGGTGCGCCGCGTCGAGGAGCCCACCACCGAGAAGCTCACCATCGGCGACCTGACCATCGATGTCGACGGCCATGAGGTGCGCCGGGGCGAGGAGCTGATCTCGCTGACGCCCCTCGAGTTCGACCTGCTCACGCAGCTCGCCCGCAAGCCGTGGCAGGTGTTCACGCGCGACGTGCTGCTGCGCGACGTGTGGGGCTACCGCCACAGCGCCGACACCCGCCTGGTCAACGTGCACGTCCAGCGGCTGCGCTCCAAGATCGAGCACGACCCGGAGAACCCCGAGATCGTCGTGACCGTCCGCGGCGTCGGCTATCGCGCCGGTGGCGGATCCTGAGGACCCGGCGGATCCCGCGAGCGACGGTGCGCCCGTGAGCACCGCGCACGACGGCGAGGAGACCGCCCGGAGCGAGGTGCGCGCGGTGCCCGGCATCGACCCGCGCAGCTGGCCCCTGGCCCTCCGGGTGGTGCTGGTGACGACGCTGCTGTCGATCGTCGCCCTGCTCGCCGTCGGCGCGTACCTGTCCTCGGTGATCGCCGACGGCCTGTACGAGCAGCGCCGCGACCGCGTGCTCGAGGAGACCCTCGAGGTCCGCGCCGATCTCACCGAGAGCCTCTCCCAGGTCTCCGGGGCCACCAGCACCCAGCAGCAGGACGCGAGCCGCGCCTTCGTCCAGACCACGGGAGGCCAGGGCGGGGAGGACCGACGTGAGGTGGTGCTGATCCCGGTGGAGACGGCGGGGACCGTGTTCCCGGTGGCGTCCTCCCCGGACGGCAGCCTCTTCGACGAGATCGACGACGAGCTCTCGGCAGCGGTCGCCGAGCACCCGGACTCGATCTCCTGGCGCTCGATCGGCCGGGAGGACGAGTCCGGCAGGACCCATCCGGCGCTGCTGGTCGGCACGCGGGTGGTCGTGCCCGGGGCCGGCTCCTACGACCTCTACCTCATCTACTCCCTCGAGGAGGAGCAGGAGACGCTCGCCTTCGTGCAGCGGGTCATCCTCGGCGGGGGCGCGGTGCTGCTGGCCCTGATCGTGGGCATCGCGATCGCCGTCGCACGCATGGTCACCACGCCGCTGAAGAGAGCGGCGCACGCCGCCGAGCGGATGGCCGCCGGCGATCTCACCAGCCGTGTCGAGGTGGCGGGGGCCGACGAGCTGGCGCGGGTGGGGGAGTCGTTCAACGACATGGCCCGCAGCCTCGAGCAGAAGGTCGACGACCTCACCGAGCTCTCGCATCTCCAGCAGCGGTTCGTCTCCGACGTCTCGCACGAGCTGCGCACCCCGCTGACCACGATCCGGATGGCCTCCTCGGTGCTGGAGACGCACAGCGGGGACCTGCCCGGCGAGCTGCGGCGCACCGCCGAGCTGCTCTCGGCCCAGGTGCAGCGCTTCGACGTGCTGCTCGCGGACCTGCTGGAGATCTCCCGGTTCGACGCCGGGGCGGCGGAGCTCGAGGCGCGCCGCGAGGACATCGACGCACTCGTCGAGCGGGCGCTCGAGGACGTCCGCCCGCTCGCGGCCGACCGCGGCTGCCAGCTGGACGTGCACCTGGCCGGCGCCGACGCCGGCGCCGTGGTGGACGCGCGTCGCATCGACCGGATCCTGCGCAATCTGCTCACCAACGCCATCGAGCACGGCGCCGGCCACCCCGTGCTCGTCCAGACCGCCTCCGACGCGGACTCGGTGGCGGTCGTCGTGCAGGACCACGGCCACGGCATGTCCCCGGAGGACGCGCTGCGCGTCTTCGACCGGTTCTGGCGCGCGGACCCCTCCCGGGCCCGCACCATCGGGGGCACCGGACTGGGCCTGTCGATCTCCGCCGAGGACGCCCGCCTGCACGAGGGGTGGCTGCAGGCCTGGGGCCAGGCGGGCGAGGGCGCCGTGTTCCGCCTGACCATCCCGCGACGGCCCGGGCACGTCCTGGTCCGCTCCCCGCTGCCGCTGGAGCGCTCCTTCGACCTGGCCGAGGCGGTCGCCGCCGCCTCCGCCACCCCGACGGGGGAGATCAGGGTGGGTCCCGAGGTGCTCCCGGACCTCGACGAGAGCCCGGAGGATCGCGCCACCGGGAGCGGCACGGAAGGAGAGCGATGAGACCCGCACGACGAGACGTGCTGCGGGCGGCCGGGGCCGCCGCGGTGCTCGGTCTGGGAGCGGCCTGCGCGCGCATCCCCACCTCCTCGCCCATCTCCAGCCGCACCCTGACCGGCCAGACCCAGCCCGGCGCCCCCTACGTGCAGGCCCTGCCGCCCGCGCCCGGGGCGACCCCGGAGGAGGTCGTCGCGGGCTTCGTGCAGGCGGGCGTCGGCTCCGAGGAGGACTTCGCCGTGGCCCGCGACTACCTCACCGCCGAGGCGGCCGCGTCCTGGGACCCCGAGGCCCTGATCACCATCTACTCCGGCAGCCAGGAGCTGAAGGTCACCGAGGCCGGCGAGGGGCGGCTCGGGATAGTGCTGCAGGCGGTCGCGCTCCTGGACGAGCGCGGCGTGCAGAGCCTGCTGTCCGGCCCCACGTCCCGGGAGATCGAGGTCGCGATCGAGGAGGTCGACGGCCAGTGGCGCCTGAGCGAGGTGCCGGACGGGATCTTCCTGTCCGAGGCGGCTTTCGACACGCTGTACGGCCCGGCCCGGCTCTACTTCCTCGACCCGCGGGAGCGGCACCTGGTGCCCGACCACCGCTGGTTCCCGCTCCGGCGCGGCGCCTCCGCGGTCCTCGAGGCGCTGGTCGAGGGCCCGTCGGCCTTCCTCGAGGGAGCGGTCGTCAATCGGGTCCCCGCGACCTCCGGCATCTCCGAGGGGTCCTCCACCACGGGCATGGACGGCACCGCGCAGATCACCGTGCCGGAGGCGATCGCGGGCATGCCCGCCGGACCTCGCGGCCTCGCCCTGTCCCAGCTGGAGGCCTCGCTGCAGTCCCTGCGCTCCCTGACCGGGGTGCGGCTGGTGATGAACGGGCAGGACGTGGTCCTCGACGAGCAGGAGCGGGCCGAGCGCGCCCTGCCGGGGCACCGGCCGATCGCCGCCGGCCCCACCGGGGTGATCTCGCTGTCCGATCCCGGCGCCTCGACGCCCGCCCCGCAGCTGGTGCCGGCCTTCTCCGAGATCGAGCTCTCCTCCCCGGTGATCGGCCAGGACGGCGTGCTCGCCGCGGCGCTGGGCCCGGAGGGCGCGAGCGTCCTGATCGCCACGACGGACGACTCGCTGCCGCTGCGCGAAGCCGCGACCGGCGGCTCCTTCGTGCCGCCGCGGGTGGACGACGCCGGTTTCGTGTGGACCTCGACCCGGTCCAATCCCGGGGCCCTGCTGGCCCTGTCCGGGATCGGGCCAGACCGCGATGCGAAGGTCGACGCGCCCTGGCTGACCGGCCGCGAGATCCGTGCGCTGGACATCGCCGCCGACGCGACCAGGATGGTCGTGCTGTCCTCGGACACCGCCGGCGCGCGCGTCGACCTCTGCGCCGTGGTGCGGGACCCCTCGGGGGTGCCCGCCTCCCTCACCGCGCCCCGGCCCCTGCGCACCTTCCTCGACGACATCACCCAGATCGTCTGGTACGACGAGGTGGCCCTGCTGATGCTCGGCACGGAGCCCACCGCCGAGGAGCGGAGGGCCCAGATCGTCGACTTCTCCAGCGGCCGCGAGCTGCTGCCCGCCCTCCCGCCCGGCACCGACCGCATCGCCGGATCCGTGGTGGCCGAGGCGATCTGGACCGGCACCGCCGACGACGAGCTGTTCCGCAGCGACGGGGAGGGATGGGCGCGCGTCGACCAGGCGGGCCACGACCCCTCCTTCTACTGACCCGCCGAGCGCGACCGATCCTCCCCGTTCCGGGGCCGTCCACCGCGATGCCGGCACCGCCCGCACGGCAGCGCCGGGACGTGCTGGGATCCGGGCATGGGACAGGATGAGGGACCGGGCTCGGGGCTGCGCGAGGTGATCGCCCAGACCTGCGCGCTGGTCGCGCCGCGGCACTGCCCGTGCGGCGAGGAGGGCACCTGGCTGTGCGGTCGCTGCGCCGCGCTGCTGGAGGCGCCGCCCCGCCGGGTCGAGAGCAGCTGCGATGCCCTGCAGGTGCTCACCGCAGCCCGCGTCCGGGCCGAGCGCCGCGACGGGCTGATCCTCCCGGCCGGGGTGGACCACAGCCCGCTGCTGCCGGTGCTCGCGCTCGGCGAGTACGGCGGGGATCTGCAGCGTCTGGTGCTGGCGTGGAAGAACGGCGGCATGCTGCACCTGGGGGCGCGGATCGCCCCGGCGCTCGCGCCGGCCGTCGACCGCCTCGCCGCGGACGCCCGCCTCACCGATCCCGCCCTGGTCCCGGTCCCGTCCCGGCGCGGTGCGCGGCTGCGCCGAGGGGAGGACCACACCGCCGAGCTCGTGCGGGCCGTCGCCCGCACGGGCGCGGGGCATCCGCTGCTGCTGCGCTCCCGGCCCACGACCACCCAGGACGGGCAGGGCGCGCGGCAGCGGCGGACCCGCCGCATCCACCTGGACGGCCGCCGGGCCCGCGCCGCCGGTCGGCGTGCGCAGCCCGTGATCATCGTCGACGACGTGGTCACCACCGGGGCCACGCTGCGCGGGATGCACGAGGCGCTCACCGCTGCCGGGATGGTGGTCCTCGGCGCGGTGGTCGTCGCCGCGGCACGGGTGCCGGCCCCGTGCGCCGGCCCCGGCACGCCCGGGTGAGGCCGGCGCAGAGCCGGATCGGAGCCGTCCGGAGGACGGATGAGCAGAAAACATCCAGCGAATCGTGGCATGCTGTGTGCCACTCGCCACATCGGGGCGGGACCCCCTTCCACAGGAGGTGCGACACCCAGCCGAAGAGCCATCGCGGCCGGGCTCAGAGCGGCCGCATCCTGATAGGAGGAGAATCCACTCATGGAGATCAACGTCGTCGGACGTCACATGGACGTCCCGGACCGATTCCGTCGCCATCTCACCGACAAGCTCGACAAGGTCACCCAGCTCGCTCCCGCGACCCTCCGCGTGGACGTCGAGATCTCGCAGGAGAAGAACCCCAGGCAGGCCGAGTTCAGCGACCGGGTCGAGCTCACCGTGCACGAGAAGGGCTCCGTGATCCGCTCCGAGGCGCGAGCGGACGATCTCTACGGGGCGCTGGACATCGCCTACGGCAAACTCCTCGAACGCCTCCGGCGCGCCCGCGACCGCCGCAAGGACCACCGGCGCGGCCGCGACCGTGCTCATCAGGGCACGGGCGCGAGCCTGCGCACGATGCCCGCGGACCAGGATCTCCCCGCCGCGCTGCAGGAGCCCCGGCCCGAGCCCGCTGAGGAGGCGGCGGGCGCCCCCGAGGGCGACGAGGTAGACCTCGCGGACGCCGGCAGCCCGGTCGTGATCCGGAAGAAGAAGCACCCCGCCACGCCGATGAGCGTCGATGACGCACTGAACCGGATGGAGCTCGTGGGCCACGACTTCTACCTCTTCGTCGACTCCGAGTCCGGCACCCCGAAGGTGGTCTACCGCCGCAAGGGCTGGAACTACGGGGTCATCGAGCTCGAGTCCGAGCTGACCGCCTGACCCCTCACCGACCCGGGGCGGGAGGAGCGCAGCAGCCTCCTCCCGCCCTCGTCGTGCCGCGACCCGGCAGGGGCACGGCGCCGAGCAGCACGACGACCAGCCCGGCCCCGCCGGGCGGACGCACGGCGTGAGGATGCGCGCAGGTGGTCACCAACGAGGACGGTGACGCTTACGATGGGTCAGGCACCAGCCGCCCGAGGGCGGAGAAGCGATCTACGGGAGCACGAGTGGTCAACCTCTTCGACAAGATCCTGCGCGCCGGCGAAGGCCGGGAGCTGCGCAGGCTCGAAGCCATCGCCCGGCGAGTGGGGGAGGCAGGGGACGTCTTCGCGGACCTCACCGACGACGAGCTCCGTGCCGAGACCGACCACTTCAAGGAGCGGCTCGAGGACGGCGAGACCCTCGACGACATCCTGGTCGAGGCGTTCGCGGCGGTGCGGGAGGCGGCGCAGCGCACCCTGGGCCAGCGCCCCTACGACGTGCAGATCATGGGCGGCACGGCGCTGCACCGCGGCCGGATCGCGGAGATGAAGACCGGTGAGGGCAAGACCCTCGTCGCGACGCTGCCCGCCTATCTCAACGCGCTCGCCGGCAAGGGCGTGCACATCGTCACCGTCAACGACTACCTCGCCGGCTACCAGAGCGACCTGATGGGCCGCGTGTTCCGCTTCCTGGGCCTGACCACCGGCGTCATCAAGTCGGGCATGACCCCGGCGGAGCGCCGGGAGCAGTACGCCGCGGACATCACCTACGGCACCAACAACGAGTTCGGCTTCGACTACCTGCGCGACAACATGGCCTGGTCGATGAAGGACCTGGTCCAGCGCGAGCACCACTACGCCATCGTCGACGAGGTGGACTCGATCCTCATCGACGAGGCGCGCACCCCGCTGATCATCTCCGGCCCCGGCTCCGGCGATGCCAACAAGTGGTTCAGCGAGTTCGCGAAGGTCGTGAAGCTCCTGCGCAAGGACCGCGACTACGAGGTCGACGAGAAGAAGCGGACCGTCGGCGTGCTCGAGGCCGGCATCGACAAGGTCGAGGACCACCTCGGCATCGACAACCTCTACGAATCGCTGAACACCCCGCTCATCGGCTTCCTCAACAACGCCATCAAGGCCAAGGAGCTGTTCAAGCGCGACAAGGACTACGTGGTCCTCAACGGCGAGGTGATGATCGTCGACGAGCACACCGGCCGCATCCTCGCCGGCCGCCGCTACAACGAGGGCATGCACCAGGCGATCGAGGCCAAGGAGGGGGTGAAGATCAAGGCGGAGAACCAGACCCTCGCCACGATCACCCTCCAGAACTACTTCAAGCTCTACGAGAAGCTCTCCGGCATGACCGGCACCGCCGAGACCGAGGCCGCCGAGTTCATGAACACCTACCACCTGGGTGTCGTGCCGATCCCCACGCACCGCCCGATGCAGCGCGAGGACCAGCCGGACCGCATCTACCGCACCGAGAAGGCGAAGTTCGACGCGGTCGTCGAGGACATCGTCGAGCGCTACGAGGCGGGGCAGCCCGTGCTGGTGGGCACCACCAGCGTCGAGAAGTCCGAGTACCTGGGCAAGCTGCTGACCGCGCAGGGCGTGGAGCACGAGGTGCTCAACGCCAAGAACCATGCCGGGGAGGCCGCGATCGTGGCGATGGCCGGCGCCAAGGGCGCGGTCACCGTCGCCACCAACATGGCCGGCCGCGGCACCGACATCATGCTCGGCGGCAACGTCGAGTTCATGGCGCACGCCGAGCTGGAGAAGCGCGGACTGGACCCCGAGGAGGATCAGGAGGCCTACGAGGCCGCCTGGGACGAGGAGCTCGAGCGCGCCAAGCAGGCCGTCGCCGAGCAGCACGACGAGGTGGTCGAGCTGGGCGGCCTGTACGTTCTGGGCACCGAGCGGCACGAGTCGCGCCGCATCGACAACCAGCTGCGCGGCCGCTCCGGCCGACAGGGCGACCCGGGCGAGTCCCGTTTCTACCTCTCGCTCCAGGACGACCTGATGCGCCTGTTCAACTCGGGCGCGGCGGAGTCGCTGCTGGCCCGCGGCGGGGTCGAGGAGTCGATCCCGCTCACCGGCCGCATGGTCACCGGCGCGATCCAGCGTGCGCAGAACTCCATCGAGTCGCGCAACGCCGAGATCCGCAAGAACGTGCTGAAGTACGACGACGTCCTGACCAAGCAGCGCAAGAAGTTCTACGAGGAGCGTGCCCGGATCCTCGAGGGCGAGGAGCTCGACGAGCACATCCAGCGCTTCATCGAGGAGGTCATCGGCGGGACGGTCGATGCGCACACCAAGGGCAAGCCCGCCGAGGACGTCGACCTCGACGAGCTGTGGGGCGCCCTGCGCCCGGCGTATCCCGTGTCGCTCACGGCGGACGAGCTCATCGAGGAGGTGGGCGGCAAGGAGAACCTCGAGGGAGGGGTCCTGAAGGCGGAGATCCTGGCCGATGCCGAGGTCGCCTACGAGAAGCGCCGCGAGGAGCTCGGCGAGGAGGGGATGCGTCAGCTGCAGCGCCGCGTCCTGCTGTCGGTCATGGACCGGCGCTGGCGCGAGCACCTCTACGAGATGGACTACCTCAAGGAGGGCATCGGCCTGCGGGCGATGGCGCAGCGCGATCCGCTCATCGAGTACGAGCGCGAGGGCCACCTCATGTTCAACGACA
>CAZHSL010000038.1:0-13804 GCA_964535185.1 uncultured Corynebacterium sp. | reverse complement strand
GGGCCTCCTCCCGTGCGAACCCCGAGGCGCCTGCGGACGGCGGCGGCTCCGTGCCGGCGGCCCGGCTGCGGCAGGTCAGCGCCATGGCGCAGTACGTGCGGGACCATCACCGCTCCCCCATCGCCGTCGCGGACATCGCCGCCTGCGTGCACCTCACGCCCTCACACGCCATGACCGTGTTCCGTCGCACCGCCGGGGTGACGCTCGGCGACTACGTGACGATGTGCCGCGTCGCCGAGGCGCAGCGCCTGCTGCTGACCACGTCGATGACGGTCACCGAGATCGCCGAGGAGGCGGGGTTCGGCTCGCTCAGCAGCTTCTACGAGCACGTGAGCGCGGCGTGCGGGATGACACCGCGGGAGTATCGGCGGCAGGGGCGGTGAGGAGCAGCCTGGCGTGCGAGGGCAGGCCGGCACACGATCTCCGGAGCACGCCTTGTACGCGGCCGGCTCCAGTGATCGCGTCCGGCTCACGCGCCGCGCAGCACCGCGGCCCGTTCCTCCGGTGCCGTGGCGACGAGCTCACTGGCTGTGCGCACCGCGGTGGCCAGGGCGTCCTCGGCCCGCTCCCCTCGATGCAGAGCGGCCAGGAACGCCGCATTGAACGAGTCGCCGGCCCCCGTGGTGTCCACGGGCTCGACCCGTGGAGCATCGGCCCGGATCACGCGCCCTTCCGTGCACAGCAGGGCACCGTCGGCGCCGAGCTTCGCGACCACGGTCGTCCCGAAGCGAGCGGCGAGGTGCTGCGCCGCCTTCTCGATGTCCTCGATGCCGGTGGAGCCGGTGAGCTCGTTCTCGTTAGGCAGGAACAGATCGGTGTGCGGCAGCACGTATTCCAGTAATTCCGATCGCACCTGCTCGTTCCAGCCGCCGTCGGGATGGCCGGTGTCCACGGCCGTGACCGCGCCGTGGCGTCGCGCCTCGGCCAGCAGCGATCCGGTCGCCTCACCCTGCATGCCGGGTAGCAGGAAGTAACCGCTGCAGAGCACGAATCGGGCCTCGAGCGCCTCCGCAGGAACGTCATCGGGACCGAAGCGTCCCATCGCCCCGAGGGAGGAGAGGAAGGACCGCTCGTAACCCTGGTCCTCGGCGACCACGGTGAGCCCCGAGTCGTGCGCGGTGTCCATGATCAGATCGACTTCCAACCCATCCGCGCTGGCGAGGGCGCGGACCATCTCTCCAGTCGGGTCATCGCCCACCTTCGCCACCAAGCGGGTGGACAGGCCCAGCTGGGCGGCGCGCTGAGCCGAGATGGCGGCCGATCCCCCGAGCCGCACCTCGATGCCCGGCACGATCTGCTCGGTGCCGGCCGGCGGGAAGGACCGCGCGCTGTGCACGATCACGTCGAGGTTCGCGTTGCCGATCACGCTGAGCGCCGGCCCCGTGACCCCAGCGAAGCCCGCAGCCGTCTGCAGCAGCTCCTCGCGGGCGCTGTCCAGCACATGACGGCGCGCGGCGAAGGCGCCGGCGAGCTGCCCCGCACGTGCCTCGGCCGCACTCAGCGCGACGGCGATCGGGCCGCGCCCCGGTGAGCCGGGCTGCTCCCGGTCCAGGATGCGCCGCGGCTCCCGACCGGAGGAGAGCACCAGATCGCGCAACGGGCCGTCGTCCTCGATGCCGGCCTGGACGAGCGCCTCCTCGACCTGCCGGGGGGTCCAGGTGGTGGGGTCACCCTGGCGGAACAGAGTGCCCACCACGTCATGTGCGCCGCGCCACGGGACAGAGCGGGTGGCCAGGGCCTCGGCGACGGCAGTCGTGGTCGCACCGGAGCGGACGATCTCGTCGTCGGTGGGCAGCTGCTCCGGCTCGATCTCGACGGTGAGCCCGTCCAGCAGCCGCACCACGCGCAAAATCCGGTCCGTGGAGGACCACAGATGCTTCTGCACGTCGGTGGTGGCGTTGTTGGAGTCCTCGTACCATCCGGCGGCGATCGTGGTGTAGATCGAGGACATCTCACCGTTGGCGGCCCCGGACATGGAGACCAGGTGCTCGAGCACCACCGGATTCTTCTTCTGCGGCATGATCGAGGAGCCCTGGGTGAACTCCGTGGGCATCCGCACCCAGCCCAGGTTCATCCATTCCTGCAGCACCCGCGCCCAGCGCGCGCCGGTGGCGCCGATACGGGCATGCAGCGCGGCCAGGCGCATGAAGTGCTCGGCTCCGGCGACGGCCTCATAGGAGGCGGTGAACGAGCTCTCGAAACCCAGCAGATCGGCGACGCGCTGCGCGTCGATCGTGATGTCGGTGCCGGTGAAGGCCGCCGACCCGAGCGGGGACACGTTCATCTCGTCGTAGACGGACAGCAGCTCGTCGGCCTGGGAGAGCATCGCCTCGGCGAGCCCCGAGAGCACGTGGGCGATCGTCGTGGGCTGGGCCGGACGACGATGGGTGTGCCCGATCAGCACGGCCTCGACGGTGCGGGAGGCCGCTGCGGTGAGGTCGCGGACCGTCTGCAGCAGCAGCTCGGCCAGGTCGAGGATGCCGCGGCGCAGGATCATCCGGAAGACGCCCGCGTCGAGATCGTTCCGGCTGCGGGCCAGCTGCACATCGAGCTCGGCGGTGCTGATCCCGCACGCGGCGGCGAGCTGCTGCTCGAGGTAGTAGTACGGGTCCTCCACCGACCCATCGAACGGATGCGAGGTGACACGTGGGGTCCAGTCCTCCCCCGGGTGTTCGTCCCCCCACCGCTGCCACAGCTGCAGCAGGCCGCCGAGCAGGCGGTCGGCACGCTGCTCGGCGAGCGCCCCGGTGCCGCGCAGCATGATCACGTGGGCCAGCGATGCTTCGACCATCGCCGGCAGATCATGCGGGGCGGACTGCTCGAAGGCGACCCGCAGATGGTTGTCCCAATAGATCGACAGATCCTCCCGGCCCGTCAGCGGGACGCGGTCGGTCCCGTCGAGCAGGCGGGCGGTCTTCTCGGCTCCGGAGACCGGGAGGTCCCGGTCGTCCGTGGTGCGCTCCTGGGTCAACAGGGGCTCCTCTCACGCTGCGGGCGCAGCGGCAGTGGTGGTATCGGTAGCGTTGTCGTCAACGGTGGCGGGCCGCCGGCGGCGGAAACGTCCCGGCTTCTCCAGGACCTCCGAGACGATCAGGACGATGAGGATCGCGAGCACCTGCAGCGAACCGTAGGCGAAGGCAGATCCGAGGTCGTTGGAGTACTGGCGGTTGTAGATCTCCACCGACAGCGGCACATAGCGGGCCGGGTAGATGACCACGGAGGCGACGTACTCGCCGAAGCCCTGGACGAAGGCGAGCAGCGCACCGGCGATCACGCCGCGGGCCATGAGCGGCAGGGTGATCGTGCGCAGCGTGCGGAAGGGGCCCGCGCCGAGGTTCTGCGCGGCTTCCTCGACCGACGGGTCGATCTGAGCGAGGGAGGCGGCGGCGTTGCGGAACACCAGCGGCACGAAGCGGATGAAGTAGGCCAGCGGCAGGATCCACAGCGATCCGATGAACACCTGCCCGAGGTTGAACGGGTTGGGCGAGGCGAAGGCGGTGACGATGTTGACGCCCACCACCGTGCCGGGCAGCGCCCACGGCAGCATGATCATCAGGTCGAGGATCCCGGCGCCCTTGCCCTTCCAGCGCGCGATCACCCAGGCGGTCAGCACACCCACCACGATCGACGCCGCCATGGCCACCGCGGACATCTGCGAAGAGACCAGCAACGGCCGCAGGCTGCGCGGCTCGGTGAAGATATCGATGAAGTTCTGCAGGGTGTACTCGGGCGGGAGGATCTGGGTGGTCCAGGTGCCGTTGACCGTGAAGGCCAGCAGCAGGATCGAGGCGACGGGAGCGACCAGGATCGCCACGATCACGGCGGAACCGAGCGCCGCTCCGAGCTGCGGCAGGACGCCCTGGACGACCTTGAGCGCCTGCGGGGTCCCCTTCGACATGGAACGGGTCAGCCGACGGTTCTGGTACCAGCGCATCAGCAGCAGGAAGAGGATCGAGACCACGGACAGCACGGTGGACTGCGCGGCCGCCAGGTCGTAGGCGCCGGAGGTGCGGGCGGCGACGATCCGCATGGTCAAGGTGTTGACGTTGTAGAACTGCGGCGCTGTGAACGAAGCCATCGAGACCATGAAGGTCAACAGCGCGCCGGAGACGAGCGCGGGCGTGAGCATCGGCAGCAGCACCGTGCGCCACATGGTGGCCCGGCTCGCCCCGAGGTTCATCGCGGCCTCCTCAAGGGAGGCGTCGGATCCGGAGAGGCCGGCGCTGACGGAGAGGTAGAAGTACGGATACATCGTCAGCGTGTGCACGAGCATGACCCCGGCCAGGCCGTCGAAGGACGTGGTCGCCGCCGGGACCCCGGTGACCTCCTCGAGCAGGCGCGGGACGATGCCGCTGGTGCCGTAGAGGTAGTAGAACGACATCGCACCGATCAGCGGCGGCAGCGCCAGCGGCAGCAGCGCGAAGACCTTCAGCACCGAGCGGCCGGCGAAGGAGAATCGGGTCAGCAGCACGGCGAGCGCGGTCCCCAGCACTCCGGAGGTCAGCACCGAGGCCAGCGAGATCCCGACCGAGAGCACGAGAGCTCGGCGGGAGTTCCCGCTCAGGAAGTCCGTGTAGGCGGCGCCGCCGTCATCTGTCGAGGTGACCACGGTGGCGATCATCGGGAAGACGATGTAGATCAGCAGGATCAGCACCAGCGGGAGCGCCAGCGCGTAGACGAAGCGGTCGGCGGCGGTGAGCTGCAGTCGGGAGCGCCGCTGCCGGGGCGCCGCTGCGGCCTGGGGCTTGGCGGTCAGCGTCACGGGGCCACCACCCAGGTCCGCTCGGTATCCGGGCGCAGCAGGACGTCCTCGCCGTCGCGCGGGAGGTCATCGGTGTCCGGGATGGTCGCGAGCAGGTCCTGTTCGCCGTAGCGCAGCCAGACCACGCAGCTGGACCCGGTGAACTCCGACATCCGCACGGTGGCGCGGATCGTGCCGACCGGGGCACCGGCCGTCTCCTCGACCGGGTCGATGCGCAGCGTCTCCGGGCGCAGGGACAGGGCGACCCGGTCCCCTGCGACGACCTCGGAGGACAGCGTGTCGGTGACGATCGGGGCGAACAGGGCTTCCCCGCCGTCCAGACGGACGGCGAGTCGGGAGCTCTCCACCCCTTCGACGACACCCTCGAGCACGTTCGAGCGGCCGATGAACCGGGCCACGAAACTCGTGGCCGGTCGACGATAGATCTCGCGGGGCGCCCCGACCTGGTGGAGCGTGCCGGCGTTCATCACTGCGATGCGGTCCGACATCGCCATCGCCTCCGACTGGTCATGGGTGACGTAGACGCTGGTGGTGCTGGCCCGCTGCTGGATCTGACGGATCTGCGCGCGGGTCTCCTCGCGCAGCTTCGCGTCCAGGTTCGACAGCGGCTCATCGAGCAGCAGCACCGAGGGCTCGATCACGAGCGCCCGGGCGAGGGCCACGCGCTGCTGCTGGCCGCCGGAGAGCTGGTCGATCCGGCGGTCGGCGTAGCCGTCCAACCCCACGATCCCCAGAGCCTTCGCCACACGGGTTCGCTTCTCGTCCTTGCCGACGCGGCGCATCGACAGCCCGTAGGCGACGTTGCCGGCGACGTCCATGTGCGGGAACAGCGCATAGTTCTGGAAGACCATGCCGGTGTCGCGCTTGTGCGGAGGCAGCGTCGTCACGTCGCGGTCGCCGAAGCGGATCGTGCCCGAGGTCGGGCTGATGAATCCGGCGATCATGCGCAGAGTGGTCGATTTCCCGCAGCCCGACGGGCCCAGCAGTGTGAAGAACTCACCATCGCCGACGGTCAGCGAGATGTCGTCGACCGACGGGGTGCTGCCGCCGTAGATCTTGGTGATGTTCTCGAGGTCGACCGAGTTCATAGATTCCTCCGAAGATGGGACGGGGCCCGCCCGCACGGGCGGGCCCCTGCGTGGCCGGACGACCCGATCAGCCCTGGCCCTTGATGTTGCTCGCCCAGTGGCCGATCCATTCGTCCTCGTTCTCGGCGATGCGATCCCAATCGACCTCCAGCTCCTTCAGGCCGAGGTCCGCGAGCCACTGCGGCTCCTCCTCGAGCTCGACGGCCGGGATCTGGAAGTACTCCTCCGCCATCGCCGTCTGCACCTCGGTGCTCATCAGGTAGCTGATGAAGGCGTCGGCCCCGGCCCCACCGGGCCCGTTCGCGATCTTGGCCAGCCCGTCCACCAGCATCGGGGCGCCGGACGCGGGGACCACGGCGTCGAACATCGGGAAGTCACCGTTCTTCTGCAGCATGATGTCCTGAAGGTTCCACAGGGAGATCGCGGCTTCCTCGCGGCTGACGCGCTGGTACATGTCGGTGGGGTTGGCCGCGTAGGCGGCCGTGTTCGCGTCCAGGCTGAGCAGCCACTCGTAGCCGGGCTCCGGAGAGTCCTGCTCGTCATAGACGCGATCGATCATGGCGCAGTAGATCGCGCGCATGGTGCCGGAGGCCTCGACGTCACGGATCACGATGTTCCCCGCATACTGCGAATCCAGCAGGTCGTCCCAGTCGCCGGGGATCTCGTCGCCGCTGATCATCTCCGTGTTGATCATGAACAGCTCCGCCAGGAGCATCTCGCCGACCCACAGACCCTCCGGATCGCGGTACTGCTCCGGGATCGCGTCGATGACCTCCTGCGGCGCCGGGGCGAGCACACCGTCGGTCGCGCCCTGGGTGAGCTGCTGGCGGGTGCCGCCCCACCAGATGTCGCCCTGCGGGTTGCTCTTCTCGGCGCGGACGCGCTCGAGCGCCTCCTGGGCACCGAGAGTGAGGATGGTGGCCATGCCCTCCCACTCGGGGTGGGCCGCCTCGAAGTCGGCGACCACCTTGTCGGCCAACTCGCTGTCGCGGGCGGTGTAGATGGTGAAGGGCACGGCCTCGCCGTCACCTCCGCCGTCCGAGCCGGTGCCGCTGCCGCCTCCTCCATCGAGGCCGCAGGCCGCCAATGCGGCGACGGTTCCGGCCAGTGCGGTGCCCTGCAGGTACTTGCGTCGGTTGAACATCAGTTCTCTCCTTCGAGGGTGGGTGTGTTCGTGTGCGGTACATCGGTGGTCGGGTGCGTCGCGGCAGCGGCTGCCGAGGACACGGACCCGGGGCCGTGGTCGGAGTCGGAATCCGCGCGCTCCGAAGGCTGCGGCTGCGGGCCGTCCTCCTCGGGCAGGAAGATCCAGGGGGCGGTGCGCACCTGCGCGATGGCGCCGCTGACGATCGCGCGGTCGCCCAGCTCGGCGTAGCAGACGTCCACCGGCGACGGGCTGCCCTCGCGCACCCTGTCGGCGAGCGCCTCACGGGAGGCGGGGCCGAGGTCGGCGGCGTCACCGGCCAGAACGATGCGGCCGGGATTGACCACGCAGGTGAGCACGATCGCGGCGTACGCCCAGGCATCCAGCGCCTGGTCGAGGAGGAGCGCAGCCTCGGGAGCCTCGCTGCCCTCGAGGGCGGTGACGACATGGGCGGTGCCCGGTTCGACGCCGATCGCCTCGGCCTTGGCGGTCAGCGCAGGGACGGACCAGTCCGATTCCAAGGGCCCGACGGCGGTGCCGCTGACGGCGCGAGCCGGGCCTGCGGCGTCCGCCCTGTTCCAGGGTAGGAAGCCGATCTCGCCGGCAGAGCCGGTTGCGCCGCGGCGCACCTGACCGTTCAGCACGAGCGCGCCACCGATCCCGTCCCCGACATAGATCAGGCCGAAGTCGTCGCCGTCCCGGGCGGCGCCGTCCTCGGACTCACCGAGGGCGAGGAGGTTGACGTCGTTCTCGCCGATGGTGTGCAGGCCTGAGATCTCCGCGACCAGGTCCTGCAGGCGACGGCCGGGGGACGCGCCGAGGGCGGGGGCCAGCGAGACGTCGCCCTCGGCCGAGACGACGCCGGGCATCGAGATGATCGCGCAGGTGGATCGCGTCTCGGCGGCAGCCTGGAGCGCTTCGACGGTGGCGGTGACCGCGAGCTGCGGATGCTCGGGATCGAGCCTGCGCCGCACCTGGACGTGCACGGTCCCTGCCAGGTCGACCTGCCGGGCCACCATGTGGCCCGCGTCGACGGACAGGATCATCAGCAGCACGCTGCGCCGGTCGAACTCGAGCAGCGTGCGGCGCCGGCCACCCGTGGATCGACCGCGCCCGGTCTCGACGACATGACCCAGGCGGATCAGGTGACGGATGGACGAGGTCATCGAGGACTGCGAATAGCCGGTGATCTCGGCGAGCTCGGTGCGGGACATGGTGCCGTGCTCGAGCAGGGCGCTCACCACGGCTTCGTGGCGGCGAAGGCGCTGGGCACCGTTCGCTGTGGAGGGGGTCACCATCGACATAGTTACTTTATAGCGTGCAGAAAGTGCAGGTGCAAGCCCTGGGGGCAGCGCGCCCCATCTGCGCCGACGAGAGAACTACCAGGACACCGAAGAAAGTCCGCCCACCAACAGCCCTTGCTCGCGCCACTTACTTTGGGCTATGAAGTATGAGTGGCGTCACGGCGAAGTGGCGCCGGGCCCCAGAGAGGATCCCCATGGAGAACTGTCATCGCAGGTCACAGAAACGCGTGAGTCGCCGGCGGGTGCTGCAGGCCACCGGAGTGCTGGGCGCGGCCACCGCGCTGTCCACCACCGGGCTGGCACTCACGCCCGCCGAACGCGCTCTTGCCGAGGAGGCCCCGGAGACCGTGAAGCTCGACGTTCTGTTCATCGGCGCCCATCCCGACGACGAGGCGGGCACGCTGGCCGCGCTCGGCCAGTGGAACGAGTTCCACGGCATGCAGGTCGGTGTGATCACGGCGACTCGCGGTGAGGGCGGCGGCAACGCCGTCGGCCTCGAGGAAGGCCCGCCCCTGGGTCTCCTGCGCGAGTCGGAGGAGCGCGACGCCGTGCACCTGGCCGGCATCGAGCACGTGTACAACCTCGATGCCGTCGATTTCTTCTACACGGCGAGCGCTCCCCTGTCCCGCGAGGTGTGGGGCGGCGATGAGCTTCTGGGGAGGATCGTGCGAGTGGTGCGGGCAACCCGCCCGGACGTCATCATCACGATGAACCCCTCAGCCGTCGAAGGGAACCACGGCAACCACCAGCAGGCGGCGATGTACGCCCTCGAGGCGTACCTGAGTGCTGGCGATCCCGATGCCTTCCCAGAGCATCTCGAAGAGGGATTCGCGCCCTGGACGCCCGGCCGGATCCTGCGCAGCGGCGCGAACGGCACGGGACCGACGGGACCTGACGGGGTCGCGCACGGCTATAGCTCGACGGTGGCCAGCGATCTCGTGTTCGGCGCCTGGGAGGGCACGGAGAGCGCCCGGCACGGCAAGCGCTGGTCCGCGGTGAAGGACGAGGCGATGTGGACCTACGCCAGTCAGGGCTGGGCCGAGCGACCCGCCAGCCCCACCGCCCCGGAGGACATCAGCAGCACGTGGATGACCGTCCTCCACTCCCGCACTCCGCTCGCGGACCCGACCAGCGGAGACGACGCCGCTCTGCGCGGGGCGGCACTCGAGATCGAGGACGGCCTTCCCCACGGGAGCCGGATCGAGATCAGCCCCGAGCGGTACGAGTTCGTCGGCGGCGAGCCGCTGGCCGTCTCGGTCACCGTCGCTGCCCCACCGGACGTCGGGCTCGATCCCGGCACCCTGACGCTCACCGCTCCGGAGGGCTGGCAGACGGGGTCGGAGCAGCCACTCCCCGCTCTTGCAGCAGGCGACGCCCACGAGGTGTCGTTCGAGCTCACGGCCGGTGCGGGGCTCACCGCCGGGGATACCGCACGCATCACCGTCGTCGTCGCATCAGGCTCCCAGACCGGTTCCAACAGTGCGCCGGTGCGGGTCGGTGGTGCGCTCGAGTCCACGATCGCGCCGCTCGAGGAGATCGGCGAGTTCCGGGACTGGACCCGAGCGCTGGACATCAAGCATCTGGATGCCCTGGTGCCCGAGCTCTTCGCCGTCGGCCAGGGGCGCACTCGCACGCTGGAGATCATCACCCGAAACCTCTCGTCCCGGGAACGCGGCGGGAGCGTGGAGATCATGGTCCCGGAGGGCTTCGAGGTCTCTCCGGCCCGGCTGGAGATCGCCGCCGTCGGGCCCGGCGAGGAGGTGAGTCACACCGTCGAGGTCACCAGCACGGACACCTCCCTCCCTGCAGCCAACCGGTCAGAGGACGAGGGCGCGTGGCCCGTGACGATCCGAGCTGATTCCGAGGGCTCCGCGTCGGAGCGAGCGGTGACGATGAACCTCGTGCCGAGCCTGTCTGCGCAGCGCGCCGTCACCGCGCCGAGCATCGACGGCATCCGCGACGAGGAGGAGTACCCGGGAGAGCCGATCCCGGTCGACGCGATCTGGGAAGGTGCCGGGGAACCCGGAGGCACCACCGAGTCCGTCACCGGCCAGGCCTGGCTCACCTTCGACGACGAGAACCTGTACGTGTTCGTCTCGGTCACCGACGACGTGCGCGGCACGATCCTCCCGATCGACGACAACAAGCGCCAGCGTCGCACCGACTCCGTGGAGATCTACGTGGACCCGCGCGGGAACGCCGCCAACACGGCACAGACGTTCATCGCCGGCATCATGCCGTCGCTCGGGTCGATGACCGGGCCCGTGGGGGCCGGACGCGACCGCGACAACCACCAGGGCGAGATCGAGGAGACCGCCCCCGGGATGGAGGTCGCCGTCACCATGGCGGAGACGGAGGAGGAGTACTCCGGATACGACATCGAGGCGAAGATCCCCTTCGATGTCCTCCCCGACGGCATCGACCCCGCCCACATGGGGTTCAACGTGCTCATCAACGACTCGGACACACAGAACCAGACCGTGCAGGTGCGGGTCGGCTGGTCCACGTTCCGCGGAGTGCGCGCGGATCCGTGGCGCTGGGGCGTGGTGGCCCTCGAGGGCCTCGAGGACGCGGGCTCGGAACCGAAGGAGGCGATCGTCCCCTCGACCGCTGCCCTCTCCGTCGACTCCCCCGAATCGATCCTGCAGAGCGCGGGCGACCGAGTTCCGCTCGGCGGGCACAGCCCCACCCACGGCTTCCTCGAGATCACCTCGGTCTCGACGAAGAAGGACCGGATCACCGCGGTGTTCGAGGCACCGGTCAAGGGCACCGCGAAGGTGCTCGTCTGGGACGGAGAACAGGTTCTCGTCGAGCTGGAGCGCATGATGCCCGCCGGAGAGCGCCGCGTGAACCTGAAGGTCGACGGGCTCGCCCAGCTTCTGGCGGACGGCGCCGAGCTGCAGGTGCTGGCCTCGTTCGATGCTGACGGCAAGGTCTCCGCCGCGGCGGCGCCGGTGAGCTGAGCCGAGGAACGCCCACCGAACCGAGCACAGGTGGCCGCCCGCATCTCGAAGGGAGGCGCCCAGGCGCCGTTCGGCGGTGCCGGTGCCTGCTCGCCACGGCTCTCGACGCACTGCCGAGAGCCGTGGCGAGCAGCGCGCGGCCGCACCCGCTCGGGCCGCTGCGTCATCACCCCCGTTCACACTCCGCCATCCCCGGACCCTCCGCGAGACGTCGGGGCGATGCCGGGCTACTCTCGGCCGCCACGGCCCTGTCCACGCGATCACGGAGAACGCCCATGCCCCAGAACATCCTCACCGAGCGGCTCGACGCCGGCCCCGTCCTCTGCGCGGAAGGGTTCCTGTTCGAGCTCGAGCGCCGCGGCTACCTCACCGCCGGGGAGTTCGTCCCCGAGGTGGCGCTGGAGCATCCGGAGGCCCTGCGCACCCTGCACGTGGACTTCCAGCGCGCCGGGTCCGACATCGTCGAGGCGTTCACCTACAACGGCCATCGCGAGAAGATGCGGGTGATCGGCAAGGAGGACCTGCTCGAGCCGCTGAACCGCTCCGCGCTGCGCATCGCCCGGGAGGTCGCCGACGCGGTGCCCGGGAACCTCATGGCCGGCAACATCTCGAACTCGAACATCTGGGACCCGGCGGAGCCCGCCCGGCAGTCCGAGGTGCGCGGGATGTTCGAGGAGATGGTGGGCTGGGCCGTCGAGGAGGGCGCGGACCTCATCATCGGCGAGACCTTCTACTACGCCGGCGAGGCGCTCGCGGCGCTCGAGATCGCGAAGGCCTCCGGACTGCCCGTGGTGCTCACACTCGCACCGATGGCCTTCCAGGAGATGGCCGACGGCGCGGGGATCGTCGAGACCGCCCAGCGCCTGGAGCAGGGCGGGGCCGACGTGGTGGGGCTGAACTGCTTCCGCGGCCCGGCCACCCTGATGCCGTGGCTGCGGCAGATCCGCGAGGCGGTCTCCTGCCATGTGGGCGCGCTGCCGATCCCGTACCGCACCACGCCGGAGGAGCCGACGTTCTTCAACCTCTCGGACGTCGCGGCGAGCGTGCCCTCGCCGCACGGGCGCACCTTCCCCACGGCGCTGGATCCGCTGCTGACCAACCGTTACGAGATCCGGGCCTTCGCCGAGGAGGCCTACGGGCTGGGCGTGAACTACCTGGGGGTGTGCTGCGGCGCCGCGCCGATCCACATCCGCGAGGTCGCCGAGGCCGTCGGCCGCACCCCGGAGGCCAGCCGGTTCTCCGAGAACATGGCGAACCACTTCATGTACGGCAGCAACGAGCGCCTTCCCGAGCACGTGGTCGAGCTCGGCGGCCGCGCCTGACGACGCCCGGCCATCCCGCGCCTGCCGAGGTCACGGCGGTGAGCTGGCGCCGCTCACCGTGCGGGCCCCGGTATGGTCGCGGGGTGGCCAGAACCCGTCGATCCAGCGCCCGCAGGCGCGGCAGCTCCTCGCGCCGCCGGAGGTCCGCACCGGCGTCGCGTGAGCTGCCGTTCGTCGGCCCCGGTGAGCGGCTGTGGGTGCTCGACGTCCCCTACGGCACCCAGGTCGAGGGCGCCTCGTGGCATCCGGCCGTGTCGATGCACCTGTACGTCGGCCGCACCCTCCCAGAGCATCTCGCGCCGTACGCCCCGGGCCCGCACACGCTCGGCCGCTTCCACGAGAACCGCCTCAACCCGGGCGATCCCGCTCCGAACCCGGAACCAGCCGAGGACCTCGAACCGCGCCAGAACCAGTACGAGGCGGCCGACGCGATCGCGGCCCACGCCGCCGCCGGGGGCCGCCAGTTCCTGCTCGCGGACGAACCGGGCGTGGGCAAGACGATCTCCGCCGTCCTCGGCGCGACCGCCGTCGGCGATCTGCGGGGCGCACGGCGGGTGCTGGTGGTCGCGGACCGGCCCGCGGCGATCACGATCGGGCACTGGTGCCGCACCATCACGGCCCTGGGCGACGACGGCCTGGAATGGGTGGTGATCACCTGGGACCGCCTGGCGAAGGTCACCGATCACGACTGGGACGTGATCATCGCCGACGAGGCCCATGCGCTGCGCCGCACCACCACGAAGCGGTGGAAGCTGTGGGCGAAGCTCTCCGGGCACGGGAGGCCCCATGAGGCGGCCCCGTTCGTCATCGCCACCACCGCCACCCCCGGGCACACGCCGCTCGAGCTGCCCTACCTCGCTCCCGCCTACGCGCAGCGGCACCGGGAGCCGATGACCGAGTGGACCTCCGTGAAGCAGCCCGGCGCCGACTTCGCGGGCGCGCTCGAACGCCACGGCGTCGGCCTGGAGAAGGGCCGCTACGGCGCGACCTGGACCACCGATGCGACCCGACGCGCGGAGGACCTCGCCATGGTGCGCGGCTGGCTCGAGGACGCGCAGCCGCCCGCGATGCTGCACCGCGCCGCGCCCTGGGGTCCGGTGCCGATCTCCGGGATGCCGGTGGCGCTCACCCCGGCCGAGCGCGCCGCGTACGAGGCGGAATGGGGAGAGTTCTGCCGCGAGATGGACATCGCCCGGCGCGGTAGGAACACTGCCAAAGGAC
>CAZHSL010000037.1:9917-13989 GCA_964535185.1 uncultured Corynebacterium sp. | reverse complement strand
TCAGGCGAGGTCGGCGAGCGCCTCGAAGCGCTCGAGGCGCTCACGGTAGTAGTCCCGGTGGGCCGCGACGGGCTCGACGTGGGTCAGCACCGGCGCCTCGTCGACGGCGGTGCCGGGGGCGGCCTGCTCGAGCGCGAGCACGGCGGCACCGCGCATCGTCGAGCGGGAGACCGCGACGTGGTCGATCGGCATGCCGAGCGCATCCGAGAGCAGGTGCAGCCAGCCCGGGACGGCACCCGTCATGCCGCCCGAGAGGACGATCCGCTCCGGTTCGCCGCCGGCCTCGCGCAGCTGGTCGGCGATGCGCAGGAACGACAGCGCGATGCCCTCCATCGCTCCGCGGAGCATGTCCTCCCAGGTCGTGGAGGCGCCCACGTTCGCGAACAGGGCTCGTGAGCTGCCGCGCCACTTCGTGCCGCGCTCCCCGGAGAAGAAAGGGACCACGAGCGGCGTGGCGGCGGAGACCGGGGCGGAGAAGAGGCTGGTGGTGTCCGTCTTCTTCACATCGGCGGGCATCGCCAGCTCGGTGCGGCACCAGTCCAGCACGCGCCCGCAGTCGCTCATCGCGGAGCCGACGAGGGTGCGCTGCTGGTCCACGCGGTACGCCCACAGGCCGCTGGGCAGGCTGGGGATCTCGGTCGAGAGCAGCTGCCGGATCGCGCCCGAGGTGGCGGTGGAGATGCCCCAGGTGCCCTCGCCGAGGGCACCGATGCCGAGGTTCGCGGCCAGGCCGTCGCCGATCACCGGAACCCAGACGGCATCCTTCAGCTGCGGGAACTCGGCGGCGAGCGGGGTGTCGGCGACGGGCAGCGCGTCGGCCGGGTCCAGCGCCGGGCCCATCGCGGAGACGTCCACGCCGACAGCCTCGAGCAGCTCCGGCACGTACTCGCCGGTGCGGCGGTCGATCATCCCCGACCAGGCGGCCGAAGCGGTCCCCAGCGCGGGGGTGCCCAGCAGCTTCAGGGCCACGTACTCGCCCAGGGCCATGAACCGCTCCGTGCGGGCGAAGACGTCCGGCTGCGTCTCCCGCAGCCAGGCCAGGCGCGGCGCGGTGTAGGAGGAGTGCATGCGCGCGCCGGTGCGCTCGTGGAGAGCGTCCACGTCCAGGTTCTGCGCGAGGCGGCTCACCTGGGCATGGCAGCGCGTGTCCGCGTAGGTGATGCAGGGGGTCAGCGCCTCGCCCGCCGCGTCGACCGCGACCAGCGAGGAGGCGAACGTGTCGAACCCGATCGCCCGCACCTCGCCCGGCAGGTCGGTCGCGGTGAGCACCGCGGTCAGGGCGGTGCGGATCTCCTCGACGACCTGGTCGGCGTCGAGCGTGCTGGTGCCGTCGTCGCCGACGGTGAACGTGTGCGTCTCCTTGTGGTGCAGTGCTCCCACCTCGCGCCCGGTGACGTCGTAGACCGCGGCGCGGGTGCCGCCGGAGCCGATGTCGATCCCGACCACGAGCGGTCCCTGGGCGTCCTCGGCCGGGGTGTGGAATCGGGGCATGGGGGATCTCCTGCGTTCGTCGGGCCACCTGCGCGCGGGCGGCGTCGGGTCGCCGGTGCAGGTCGTCCGGCCAGCATAGGGGCCGGGCGGGAGGCACCGGCGGCCTCGCCACGGGTTGCCACCGGGACGGGAGCGCTGCGGTCCCGTCCCGGTGGGGGCTGTCACCGCGGCGTCATTCCAGCACGGTCTGCCCGAGATGCTCGCCCTCGGCGCAGCCGGGCGGGATCGCGAACACCGCCGAACCGATCGGAGTGGTCCACTGGTTCAGCAGGTCCAGCTCGTCGAGCCGTCGCTGGATCGGCAGGAACTGGCCCGGCAGATCGGCCTGGAACGACACGAAGATCTGCCCGGCCTCCGAGATCGCGTCGCCGCCCGGCGGCGGCGCGATGTCGTAGTTGTACGGCCGACGGAAGATCTCCTGGTGCTCACCGTCGTCGATCCCGTTCGCCCGCCGCATGTGGGAGAACTCCCCGATCACGGGGAAGCCGTTCGCGGTCTCGGCCGAGAAGTCGGCGCGGGAGTCCTCCGTGCCGCCGGTCAGCGGAGCGCCGTCGTCCAGCCGGGTGCCGGTGGACTGCTCCCGCGCGGTGCGATCCACCTCGTCCCAGCCGTCGAGGTCCATCCGGATGCGGCGGATCACCATCGAGGTGCCTCCCGCGAACGGACCGTCCTCGATCCACACCACGCGCGAGAAGTGCTCGCTGCCCGGGGCGGCGTTCGCGCTGCCGTCGAGCTGACCGAAGAGGTTCCGCATCGTGGTGCCCGGAGCGGTCGTCCCCGGGGAACGCCGGAAGCCGGGCTGCACCCAGCGCACGCGCGTGAAGGCACGGGCGTCCTTGAGCAGCATCCGTGCGGCGTGGGAGACGGTCATCGGATCCTCGGCGGCGATCTGGAGCACGAGGTCGCCGCCGGTCCAGGCGTCCTCGAGCGCGTCGATCCCGAAGGCCGGCAGCGGCTCCAGCCACGAGGGAGCCTCCCGCTCCGCCCGCTCCATGAGCCCGTGCCCGAAGCCGACGGTCACGGTGAGCGACGCCGGCTGCAGGGCCATCTCCGGCTCCGTGTCCGCGAGCGCAGGCTCGCCGCGGGTGAGCCGTGCGGCGTCGTCGGTGAGCAGACGCAGCATCCGCAGCACACCCTCACGATCCACCTCCTCGCGCAGGTCCAGGCCGATGAAGGTGGCCGCCGCCGGGGCGGGGGTCTCGATCCCCGCCTGGTGCGTGCCGTGGAACGGGACGGTCTGCTCGCCGTGCAGGAGCGACTCACCCGCGGCCGACGCGGAACGGTCGTCGGCCGCGGTGCGGGGTGCCAGGGTGCGATCCAGGCCGATCGACGCGGCGCCGACGCCGAGGGCGCCCACGCCGAGCGAGCCCGCTCGCAGCAGATGGCGCCGAGGGGGTCGTGGTGCGGAGCGGTCCGCGGCGGTCACTCGTCACCCCCGTCGTCCTCGTGCGCATCGTGCCCTCCGCCGCCGTCGGAGGCGCCGGAGCCGACGGAGCCCTCGGGCTCGTAGTGCTCCTGGGCGCCGGCGAAGTCCTTCACGGTGGCGGTGAAGGGGTGCTCGGTGCCGTCCTCGAACTCGAGGATCACCTCCACCTGGTCCCCGGGCAGCAGCGGTGCGGTGAGCTCCATGAGCATGAGGTGGTTCCCGCCGGGTTCGAGCACGAGCTCCTCACCGGCGGGCAGCGGGAACCCGCCCTCCTTCTCCTGCATGCTCATGCCGCCGGAGCCGTCGGAGGAGGTCTCGTGCAGCTCCACGTGCGCGCTGGCCGAGGTGCGGGCGCCGATCAGCACGAGGTCGCCGTCGGTGCCGTTGCGGAGGGTGCCGAAGCCCGAGGTCATCCCCTCGTCGGCGGCCTTGACCCAGGGGTCGGTGATCGTGAGCGCGTCCGCGGCGTCGGAGCTGCCCTCGTCGGAGGAGCCGTCCCCCTCCGAGGATGCGGCCTCCTCGGGGTCGGCGGCGCAGGCCGCGAGGGGCAGCAGGAGCGCGGCGAGTGCGGCCCGCCGTGGGATGCGGGAGACGGCGCGGGCCGAGGACGCGGAGGCGGCGGGGGTCGAGAGCGTGGTGCGGGACATGCGTGATCCTTTCGGGGACGCTCCGCGGGCCGGCGGCGTGTGCGCCGACGGCGGCGGGCGTGCGAGTGCTCCGCACGGCGGTGCCGTGCGGCGGTCATCCGAGAGGCGGCCTGAGCGGGCAGGGTCGCCCGACCGGCGACGTGGCGCGGTGCGACGCGTCGACGGGTCTCAGGCAGCCGGGATCACGGGCGGGCCGCGCTGCAGCTGCGGATCGAGCACGGCGCGGCGACAGTGCCGCACCGGGGTGCGCGGCAGCACCGGCCGGGACGGACCGGGCAGCGGCAGCGGGGGCAGGGAGAGGCCCTGTGGGGGACGTGCGAGCACGGCGAACACCGCACCCACCAGGCCCGCGCAGCGCAGCAGGACGCTCTCCCCGCGGTGCAGCAGCACGGTGGTCACGAGCCCTGCCACGAGATGCCACAGCAGCATCCGCAGGTCGGAGTGGCTGCCGTGCATGGCGTGCTGTGCAGTTGCGGCCATGCCGTCGGCTCCGTGGCCGGTGTGCCCC
>CAZHSL010000037.1:0-9817 GCA_964535185.1 uncultured Corynebacterium sp. | reverse complement strand
GACAGCCACCAGGGAAGCGCCACGCCGAGCCACGACGGCATCACGCCGCCGCCGATCAGGTGGCCGCCGAGGGCGAGCAGCGTCACCAGCGAGGCGGCCGTGCCGCCGCGCACCAGGCGCAGCGGCGTGCGGCTCGAGGACATGCCTCCCATTGTGCCCCCGCGAGCGGGCCGTGAGCGGATCAGGTCCCGGCGCCGAGCGGGGGCACCACCAGCACGGGGCCCTCCGCGTGCTGGAGCACGGCCTGGGAGATCGAGCCGAGCAGGACGCTGGCGACCCGGCCGTGGCCCCGGGTGCCGAGCACCGTGAGCTGGGAGGTCGCGGTGCGTTCGAGCAGGGCCGAGACCGGCTCGGCCAGGATCGCCTCGCTGGTGATCCTGAGGCCCGGGTGCTCGGCCCGCAGCGCCTCCGCATCGGCCTCGAGCTGCGCGGCGAGCTCGCGCCGGTGGCGCTCCATCAGCTCCGGGTCCGGCATCCAGGACATGGAGGAGCCGCCCCAGTCCTCGAACGCGGAGATCACCATCAGCAGGTGCAGCGGGGCGTTGCGGGTGCGGGCGGCGACGGCGGCGTGTCGCACCGCGAGGCGGCTGTGCTGGGAGCCGTCGACCCCGACCACCACCGGCGTGTGCTCGTCCCGCGGGGTGAACCGCGCGGCCCCGGTCTCGGTGCCCACCTCGTACTGCCGCGGCACGATCAGGGTGGGGCAGTGCGCATGCCCCGGCAGCGCCGACGAGACGGAGCCGAGCAGCCGGCCGAAGAAGCCGCCGCGGCCGCGCGCGCCGACCACCACGAGACGGGCCCGCGCCGACATCTCCACCAGCACCCCGGCGGCGTCGCCCTGCGCGGT
Organism: uncultured Corynebacterium sp.; assembly: GCA_964535185.1. Classification (GTDB taxonomy): domain Bacteria; phylum Actinomycetota; class Actinomycetes; order Actinomycetales; family Dermabacteraceae; genus Brachybacterium. The sequence goes on along the minus strand of CAZHSL010000037.1, from coordinate 8,970 downwards.
GCGCAGATCGACCTGCCCGGGGTACCCGCGCAGGTGCTCGCGGGCCTCCTCGAGCTGCTCCTGCGCGGCGGCCAGTCGGGCGACCTCGGCGGGGACGGCGGGCGTGAGCGACGCGTCGGCGTAGGCGAGGTTCGGCACCGTGTAGGCGGTGACCACGGAGAGCCGGCTGTCGAGGCGTCGGGCGGCGCGCGCCGCGTAGTACAGCGCCCGGACGGACTGGTCCGAGCCGTCGAAGCCGACGAGCACGCCGAGCGGCGGGCTGTCGGGCTCTGTGCGTCGCGGGGACGGAGAGGGGGCGGCCTCGTGCATCTCGACCTCCTGCGTCGGGGACTTCCGCGGGGCGGGCGGCACCGTCCCGTGATCGACTCCCTCGTCGATGCCGCCATCGTATGCCTGCGGCGGCCGTCGGCACGGGCCTTTCGGCCTGCGCGGGCGGGGTCCGCTCCCGGGGTGGCGCCCTTCGCGGGCCGTGCTCAGTCCGCCTCGGGCTGGGCGGGCAGGTCGAGCTCCTCGGCGTAGCGGTCCCGCAGCGCCTCCCAGCCGTGCTCGAGCGCCTCCCTGCCCACGATCCGCGCCTGGTCCTCGCCCTCGAGGCGCGCATCCAGCACGCCCAAGCACACCTGCCATCCGGCCAGGTGGGAGGGCGCCTGCTGCGGGTCGGAGAGCCTCATCAGCAGGGTCAGACGGGCCTCGTCGATCAGCCACTCCAGGAGCTCGTCGCCCCACCGATGGGTCAGGGCGTGGTCCCCGGCGGTGGCCAGGACGTCCACCGCCACCGGCTCCGCCTCCGGGGTCTCCCGGGACAGGACCGGACCCGGCTCGGTCAGCGGCCGCTCCGGGACGATCGGCGACCACGTCGCCAGCAGCTCGGGATCGGTGAGGTGCTCCCAGATCTGCGCGCCGGTGCCGGAGAGGTCCACCTCGAGGATCACGGCGTCCTCGGTGAGGTCGACGGCGACGGGCAGGTCGGCGATGCGGCGGTCGATGTCGGATGCGGTCATGGGCGCTCCTTCCAGGGCGTCGCCGGCGGGCCGGGGTGCGGCGAACGGATACGGCCATTGTCCACCCGGCCCTGAGGGGCGTGCGGGACCCTCGGCCCCGTGGGTCAGGGGACGGGGTCGAGTTCCGCTGCCGGGGCGGGGTCCCTCGGGCTCGCGGCGGAGAGGTCGACGAGCCCGGGGATCTCGCGGGCGCGCTTCGCGGCGAGGGCATGGATCTGCTCGATGATGAACTGCGCGGCCGGGTTGCGGCTGATCGCGCGGCGCACCTGCACCCGCAGTCGACGTCGCGGCGCGGGCGGGGCGAGCGGTATCGCGACCACGTCGGGTCGCAGGTCGGAGGCGATCACCGAGGGCTGCACGGTGACGTAGTCGCCGGTGGCGACGAAGCCGAGCACCGTGGGGAAGTCGCCGGGATTGACCTCGACGCGCGGCGAGAACCCGGCCGCCCGGCAGGCGGCGCCGATGCGGTCGAACCAGAAGCTCTCCAGCGGATCGTCGGTCGCCCAGGCCTCGTCGGCGATCTCCTGCAGATGCACAGCGGAGCGTCCCGCCAGCGGGTGCCCGGCGCTGAGGATCGCGATGTACCCCTCCTCGAGGATGTCGTGGCCCTCCCACTCCTCGGTGCGAGGATCGCCGGCCCCTTCCCCGACCACGATGTCCATCCCCGCCTCGACCAGGTCCTCGCAGCTGCAGTCCCGCAGCACCAGCTCGAGCCGCAGGTCGGGGAAGCTCCTGCGCACCTGCTGGGCGAGCTCCGGCACCCAGCTGGCCGCGATCGACGTGGCGTACCCCAGCCGCAGCGTCCCCGTGCGCCCGGAGCGGAGATCCTCGACGGCGCGGTCCAGGGCGGCGAGGGCGTCCAGCGCATGCCCGGCCTCGGCGGCGAGGACCCGGGCATGCGCGGTCACGAGGATCCCGCGCCCGGAGCGCTCGACGAGCTCCAGACCGGTCTCCCGGCGCAGGCTGGTGAGGTGCTGGCTGATCGCCGAGGGGGTGAAGCCGAGCGCCTCGGCGCTCGCTCGGATGCTGCCGGTCTCGACGACCGAGCGCAGGACGCGGAGCTTTCCGGGATCGAGCATGGAACGACCCTACGTCCATTCAGTCCGGCTGAACAGAGGGGTGCGAATCATCGCTTGTCCTGAACTGATGTGCGGCGCAGGATCGATGCATGCTCTCCGCACTCCTCGGTCTCGCCCTCATCCTCGCCATCGCCGCCGTCACTGTCGCCCTCGGTGCGCTCAGCCGCCTGCTCGCCGCCCGGATCGTCGGGCCCGGGACGCGGGACGGCGCCCCGCTCACCCCGCTCGACCGCATCGCGCTGGGCAATGAGCTCATCGCCCGCGACCTCCAACCCGACTCGACCCATCCGGTGGCCCGGACCGCGGCTCGGGACGCCCTGCCGGACGCCCGCGCGGAGCCCACCGGGCAGCTCGAGCCCGCCCAGCGGTACTTCTTCGCCGCGCCGCACGGACTGCAGTGACCCGCGCCCGAGCCCCGGGGCGGCGGCCCGACGCGGTGCGGCACGAGGATCGTCAGGATCCGAGCCGAGAACTGCGCGTTCCTGGCTCGGATCCTGACAATCTTCGTCGCTGGTCGCTGGTCGCTGGTCGCTGGTCGCCGGCGGTGCCGCGTCAGCCCTGGGCGGGGCCGAAGCGCGGCGCCGGCAGCGGGGGCGCGACCGCGGCGGGCTCCTCCTCCAGCAGCGCGAGCGCCTCGGTGACCCCGCGGGACAGCTGCGGGTCCTCGCCCGCGACCCAGGCGTTCGGCGGCAGCGGCACCTCGATGTCCGGCTCCACGCCGTAGTTCTCGATCGCCCAGTCCTCGCCCTCGAACCAGCTGGCGTACTTCGGCTGGGTGACGCCGGTGCCGTCGACCAGGTCGTAGCGGCCGTCGATGCCGATCACGCCGCCCCAGGTGCGGGTGCCGATGATCGGCCCGACCTCGAGGGCGCGGGAGACGGCGTTCACGATGTCGCCGTCGGAGCCCGCCTCCTGATTGGTCACCAGCACGACCGCGCCGCGCGGTGCGAAGGCCGGATAGGTGCCGGGGCGCTCGTGGCGCGGGTAGCCCCAGGAGAGCACCCGTCGGGCGATCCGGTCGGTGACCAGCTGCGACGTGTGGCCGCCGCTGTTGTAGCGCACGTCCACCACCAGGCCCTCCTTCGTGGAGGCCTCGCGCAGGTCGCGGTGCATCTGCGCCCAGCCGGAGGAGACCATGTCGGGGATGTGCAGGTAGCCGAGCCGGCCTCCCGAGAGCTCCTCGACCAGCTCGCGGCGGGCGGCGACCCAGGCCTGGTAGCGCAGGGCTGAGTCGTCGGCGAGCGGGGTGACCGCCACCCGGTGCTCGGCGCCGTCGCGCAGCAGCACCAGCTCGGTGGGCTTGTCCGCGGCACCCACGAGCGCGGCCTCGACGCCCTCGCGGTGCACCGGCCTGCCGTCCACCCGGATCACCGCATCGCCCACCTGCGCGCCCACGCCGGGGGCGAGCAGCGGGGAGCGGGCGTCGGGATCGGAGGAGTCGCCGGGCAGGATCCGGGTGATCACCCAGCGCCCGTCGCGCAGCTCCAGGTCGGCACCCAGGTGCGCGGGCAGCATCGGCGGGTCCGCCTGGTACACCTTGCCCTGCACGTAGGCGTGCGAGGTGCCCAGCTCGCCCTGGACCTCCCACATCATGTCCTGGAAGTCGTCGTCGGTGACCAGGCGCTCGATGACCGGGTCGTACCAGGACGTCATCGCGTGCCAGTCCATGCCGTCCATGTCCGCGCGCCAGTACTGCTGCGCCATGATCCGGTAGTTGTCCCAGAGCATGCCGCGGCGCTCCTTCACCGGGTCGACGGTCAGCCGCATCCGGGAGGTGTCGATGACGATCCGGGCCGGGTCCTCGTCCTCGACCTTGCGGGCGGCGGGGATCTGCACCCGCTGCTCGCCCTGCGTGACCACGAGCGTCTCGCCGTCGCCGGAGGCGGAGAGGTCGGTGACGCCCTCGGCGAGCACCGTGAGCTTGCGGTCCGCGAGGCTCCAGTGCTCGAGCGTCGGCTTCGGTGCGTCATCCTTCACCCCGGCGCGGGCGCTGCCCAGCACCCCCTGCTGCGGGTGCCGCAGCCAGACGAAGCCGCCGCTGACCGCGGTGAGGTGTGAGTAGTAGCCCGAGACCACCGGGAACGGCACCAGGCGCGACTCCACGGCATCGAGATCGATACGCGTGGCGGGCGGGCGCTGCGCCTCGTCGGCGCCGGCGGCGCTGTGCGAGGTGGCCGGCTGCTCCGAGGCCGCGTGCGCGGCGCCGCCCACATGCGTCGCGTCGGCCGAGCCGCTGCCCTCGCCGGTGCTCGCCGTCTCCGTGCCCCCGCCGCCGTCCTTCGCGTCCTTCTCCGCTGCGGCACCCCAGCCGTCGGGATGCGGGCCGAAGGGATCGGGGGTGGTGCGCTCGAGCGGCAGCAGGAACGGGCGCTCGGCGTTGACGAAGCCGAGGTCGAAGACCATGTCGTCGTACACCGTCTCGAAGGTGCGCAGGCTCAGCAGCGCCAGATGCTTGCCGTCGGCGCTGAAGGCCGGGGCCGAATCCTGGAACTTCCCGGTGGTCAGCGCGCGGCCGGTGGGCTCGGGATCGTCGGTGTCCGAGATCATCAGGCGGCTGAGCTGCCAGGAGTTCGGCTCGGCCCACACCAGCCAGCGCCCGTCCGGGGACCAGGCCAGGTCCCGCACCTCGCCGCCGGTGGAGCGGCCCACCTCGCGCACACCGTCGAGGCGCGGCGCGGGCACCGCGTGCTCGGCGTCCTGCTCCCAGGCGGAAGCGGCGGGATCCGCAGTCGGCGTGCGCTGCGAGACCTTCGCCGGGTCCTCGAGCCCCCGCAGGGTCACCAGGCGCACCACGTTGTCGTGGGTGGAGATCGCGATCTTCGAGCCGTCGGGGGAGGGGATCGCGTGCAGGATCCGGCCGATCGGGCCGACGTCGAGACGGATCTCCTCGCCGCCGCCGTCCAAGCGGGCCAGCGCCAGCACGTCGGAGCCGACCCCGCCCTCCTCGCGATCGGCGAGCGCCTCGGCGTCGGAGACGAACAGGGCGAAGGGGGTGCGGCCCAGCGGGCGCGCCTCCCGCAGCCGCAGGCCGCAGGCCCCGGCGAGCAGGCGCGAGGGGCCGCCGCGGTGGGTGAGGGCGTGGACGCTGCCCCGCCACTCGACGACGCTCGCGCGCGCGTCGTGCAGCGGGCGCATCGCCAGCAGGTTCTCCGACGGCGAGGCGGGGCGCGGCACGCGCGAGGCGCCCACGCCGGAGACGAGCACCTCGACCTCGCGCGGTGCCGCCTCGAGCGAGTCCATCGCGAACAGCCGGCCGCGCGAGCTGAACACGATGCTGGAGCCGTCGGTGGCGGGCTCGCGCAGGTAGCCCTCCGCGGAGGTCAGCGAGGTGTGCGAGCGCAGATCGGAGCCGTCCGCCGCGACCGACCAGAGGTTCGCGCTCGCGCGGTCCGTGAGCGCGGCGCCGGGGCCGGGGGTGTCCGAGGCGAACAGGAGCCGGTCCCCGTACCAGGCGATCCGCAGCTTCGAGGCGAGGACCTCGTCCAGCAGCGGCTCCCAGGAGCGCGCAGCGTGGTCCTCGGCAGAGCCGTCCAGCGGCACGTCCTCGCGGGAGATCCACAGCTTCACCGCGGTGCCGCCCTGGTAGTGCTTCCAGGAGGCCTGATCGCGGCGCCACGGGGTGGCGACGACGGTGGTGCCCGAGGGGTGGATCGCGACCTCGCCGCTGCGGCCCAGCGGCAGCAGCTCGGCGGTGCCGTCGAGGTCGATCGCCCACAGCTGGGCGTCCCGCGCGATCGGGGCGCCGTAGCTGCTGGTGGCGAGGACCCGGCCGTCCGGCAGCCACCCGGCGACCTTGGTGGAGGGGCGGCCCCAGGCGGTGAGGCGGCGCGGGGCGGTGTCGCCCTCGGTGGGGATCACCCACACCTCGGGGCCGCCGGAGGTGCGGGAGGTGAAGGCGATGTGGGCGCCGTCGGGGGAGAAGCGCGGATAGCCGACGGGAGCGCCCTCGTCGGTCAGCCGCCAGGCGCGGCCCCCGGCCAGCGGGGCCAGCCAGACGTCGTTCGCGGCGGTGAAGGTGACGAGGTCCCCGCGGACGTCGGGATGGCGGAGATAGGCGGCATGTGCAGGCGTCATCGGCATGGATCCCAGCCTACGCGCGGAGCGACGCGGCCCACACCGATTTCCGGGCGCCGGGGCGCTGTCGGCCGAGCGCGGTCAGCCGAGCGCGGCGGTGATGGCCGCGTCCGCCCGGTGCAGGGAGGCGGCGAGGTCCGCGCGCGTGACCGTCTCGTCCCCGACCCGGTCGGCCGGCGCCTCGGGCGCCATCCCGGCGGCGACCAGCCAGGCGGCGTCGGCCAGGGCGGAGGCCGGGTCCTCCGACGGCGGCAGCGAGGCGTCGGCGGAGGCGTCCCAGGTGACGCCGACCCCGGCCAGGGCCGGTCGCAGCAGGGCCGTGAGCATCGCGGCCGTGAAGTCCCTCGTGGCCGGGTCGTCCGGATGCACCCTCAGCTCGGCATCGCCCCACAGCGCACCGCGGCCGTGCAGCCACAGCACGGCCGCGACCCGGGCCGGGTCCTCGCCCAGGTCGGTGAACAGCACGGGCAGGCCCTGGAGGTCCACGGCCGGGGCGCCTGCCAGGCGATGCAGCGCGACGGCCACGTCGCCGCGGGTCACCGCGGCCTGCGGGAGGTAGCCCGCCGCGGAGGGTGCCGGCTGCACACCGGTCTCGTGCGCCCAGCGGATCGCCTCGGCATCGGGATGGTCCGCGGGGACGTCCGCGAAGGGCGCGGCCGGGTTCCCCTCGCCCGGCCCCGATCCCTCCGAGGAGGCGACCGACGGGGCCTCGGGCCCCGCGGTGCGCAGCAGAGCGCCGGTGAGCACGGCGCCCCCGACGGCCGCTGCGGCGCCGCCCAGCAGCACCGCGCGCCGGCCGGTGCGTCGTGAGGATGCCCGGCGCGGGGAGGCGGGTACGGCGCGGGCGGCCGATGTGCGTGCCGGTGCCGGCACGACGGACGCCGCCTCGACCGGCACCGGTGCGATCGGCGCTGTCGCGGCTGGCGCAGCGGCCGTTGTCGGGGCCGCGTCGGGTGTCGGGGCCGGCGTCGGCGCGGGCGCGACGCGGGTGGGGGCGCCGGGGCGGCCGGGGCGCAGATGCGGTGCGGCGGGTCGTCTCACAGCCACCCCAGTTCCCGCATCCGGCGCACGATCGCCCAGCTCACCGCGAGGTTCCCCCAGCCGTTGAGGTGGATGTCGTCCGGAGCGCGCAGGCCGGCCGGCACGATGCGCTGGGCGAGTGCCTCCTGGGTGGCGCCCTGCTCGAGCAGACGCAGCGGCGCGAGCGGCGGGCAGCGCAGACCGTCCTCGGAGGTCAGCAGCCCTGCCAGGTCCAGGAAGTGGTCGCCGTACCGGCGCTGCTGCTCCTCGTTGACGGCTGTGACCGCCTCCGCGGTGGCGGAGCCGACAGGGTCGTCCGGAGTGGGCCACTGCCCGAGCACGAGCGTGTCCTGCGCCGGATCAGGGGCGGCATCCCACATCCGCTGGGTGTCCTCGAGAACCCCGGCGACGTCGAGGATGTTGTTCTTGCCCATCCACAGCACCTGACGCGCCCCCTCCGCGACCTGCGCGAGCGCGGAGCGGAACGGGCCGGCGGTCAGGGGGCGCGCGGCGTCGTCGGGGACGAACTGCCAGCCGTCGCCGGTGCCGTCGAGGACCCCGGGCACGCCGGCCAGGTCTCCGGGGATCCGCAGGGTGCCCACCGGCGAGAGCCCCGAATCGAGGGCCACCGGCACCGCCCCGGTCCCGGGCGCGGGATCGCCGAGGGGCCGCAGCTCGGGGGTGTCCAGGCCGCGCATGAGCAGGGTGTGCGGGGAACGGGTGGCGCCCACGCCGTAGGCGTGCACGACGGCGGGGGCCGCGGCCAGGGCGAGGTGCTCGTGGATCCGCACTGCGACGGGGGTCGCGGCGGCGCCGCCCTCCGAGCTCATCGAGGAGGAGCCCCACAGGGCCAGCGCGCGGGCGTCGCGCTCGGGGGCGAGCAGGCGACGGGAGGCCTCGGTGCCGGTGACGGCGGTGGCGCCCTCCGCGGGGAGGGGTGCGGCAGGCGCGGCCGGGGCGGCGGCGGGCTGCGGCGGGGGCATCGTGGTCCTTCACGGTGGTGCTGAACGAGCGCACCGTCCGGCGCCCACGAGGCCCCAGTCTACGGGAGCCGGAGTCCCCGGACCAGGGCTCCGAGCAGGATCCGCGCAGGCGTCACAGGGCCCGCGGCGCTCAGGGCCAGGCGTAGTCGACGACCACCGGGGAGTGGTCCGACAGCCGTGCGCCGCGGAACTCGCGATCGACCTCGGCACGCTGCGCGGCCCGGGCGAGGCGGGGCGTGGCGAGGTGGTAGTCGATGCGCCAGCCGGCGTCCTTCGCGAAGGACTGCCCCAGCCACGACCACCACGAGTACGGGCCGTCCTCGTCGGGGTGCAGGCCGCGCACCACGTCGACCAGCGTGCGCGGGGAGAGCTGCTGCCCCAGCCACTCCCGCTCCTCGGGCAGGAACCCGTCGTTGCTCCGGTTGCGGCGCCAGTGCGCGAGGTCCTGCGCGGTGTGGGCGATGTTCAGGTCCCCCATCAGCAGGAACTCCCGCCCCCGGGCCGCCGCGGCGCGACGGGTGCGGGTGAGGTAGCGGGCGAACGCGGCCATGAAGCCCATCTTCCGGGCGTAGCGCGCACCCCCGTCGGGCGCCTCGCGCATCCGCTCGGGCCGCTGCAGGTGGGCGGGCAGACCGCCCTTGGGCAGGTACAGGGAGGCGACGGTCAGCGGGGCGTCGGCGAGGTCCACCTCGAGGTAGCGGCCTTCCGTGCGGAAGCGGCCCAGGCCTCGGGCGAGGGGGACGTGATCGGGGGCCGGGACCGCGGTGAGGGCGCGGCCGGTCGGTGGCGGGGAGCCCGTCAGCGCCGCGCCGC